>NZ_AOME01000060.1 GCF_000336935.1 Halococcus salifodinae DSM 8989
CAGCCACTCCACAAAGCGCATCATATGACAGATATTCCCACAAGACTTATTATATGTCATTTCCAGAAAGCTTATTACAAAACCTCTAAGATACCTGTGATGTCGATGGGTTCTAATCGAGCGGCCCACGAAACGGAGACGAGTTCACCGAGCAACGACCGTGATACCCATCAGTCAGTAGATGTCACACGGCGCCGATTCATCGCGACGAGCGCGGCCGGGGTGGCTGGCCTTGGAGCGCTTGGGAGTGCGGGTAGTGCGGCAGCCGCCTCGGGCGAACATACGCTCGTTATCGAAGGATTCGACTCACAGACCTCCTACTCGTTCACGGTAGGAAACAATCTTGAAAAGAGCACAGCCGAAGGCGCGACCATCGATGACAATGACGAAATCATCGACCAAAGCGCACATGGGCAGGTCTGGGAAGGGAAAGATGCCTACACGTTCGATGGCCCGTTGTATTCGTTTGACTTCGATCGCTCGGGAGAGATCAATGTTACTCTAGATGGGGAACCGGCACGTGTTGGGAATCGACCGGACCACACGCTGGTCATCGAGGGGTTCGGACCAGTAACTTCGTATTCGTTCTCGACCAGTGGACGGGCCAAACATAGCGACGCCTACGGTGCGACTGTCAACAAAGCCGAGAAGATCAATGACTACGGTGTTACCGGGGCAGTCCAAAACGGGAAGGATGCCTTCACGTACGACGGCGAGTTGCTGTCGTTCGACTTCGACCGAGATGGCGAAGTTCGAGTCACAATCGATGGCAAAGCTGCCCACGTCGGTCAACGTCCGGATAGAACTATCACGGTCGTTGCCAAGGGCAGATATGCGGAATATAGGGTTGGCTTTGAAGGCACCATTCGAGAAGTCATAGATGCTGAGAGCGGCCAAGACGGCATCAATGAGGACAAGTTTGAAGGACTCCCCGATGAGGATGGAGACCAGACATTTGACGGCGCCGTCAGTGGGACTGGGTATGACAGATTCACCATCGATGGAGACGTAACTAACACCGTACATCACAACGACAACGCCCCCGCCATTTACTCCAACTACCGTCAAATCCTGTGACTAAGCGACGGCCGAGTGACGAAATACACACTAACTCGACTGAGAGATTCGGCGATATGACCGAACGCGGGAATTAGATGGACTCCGGTTCCCAGTCGGTTTCTTCCCCGGGCGCAGGAGGGGACCGGTCGGAGTACCCTTTTCGCCCAATCGCTCTGTCATCGACCATGTTCAGTACTGCCTGTCGAGCATCCTCAGCCGAGTCGAACTCCTCCCCTTGAAGCGGTTCGAAGAGATTTTCCAGCGTCTGTGTCCCGTCTGGTAGTTCCACCTCGTAGTCACCGTAGTCCTCGATGAGATCGGTGCTTGTCGCTGGATAGCTATGATTGTCGATTCGGTTGGCCAACGGCCCGAACTCTACCCCCTGCTCCCGCGTCTTGTCGGTATCTCTCTCCCCCATTGGAAGAGTTGTTTCGTTTCTTCACAAAAGATAGTTATGGCTAGTTCCGTTTCGAGAACTGATCGATTTGCTTATTGAATTGCGACCTACGACGATGAACCCGATATTGAGTGGTGAGTTGAGGGTCACTCGGTATCTAGGACAACGTCGACGATCGACCCAGCACGGACGTCCACGAGCCCGCGATCCGTGAGGCGGAGTTCGGGGATCACCTCCAGCGTCAAATTGTCGAGTTCCATCACGCCGTCGGAGAGTGTGAATCCGAGGTCGCGGGCAGCATCGTCGACCATGACAAGTGTTCCCGCGATTTTTGCAGAGGATTTCGACGAGAGCAGCCCTGCGATCGGGAGCTCAAGCGTCGTGATCCCCGCAGTATCGTTCTCGGCGTCTTCGAGGCGTGGATCGTACACGCCGAGGCCACCGCCGATCGTCCGGAGATGATTCGCGAGGTGAGCCATCGCCGTATGGGACGTCCCGACGACGACGAGATTGTGTGCGTCGTGAGCGACCGTGCTCGCGATCGCTCCATGCTGAAGTCCGAACCCGTGGACGAACCCGGTGCCGATCGTGCCATCGTTGCCGTGACGTTCGATCACTGCGGCCGGTAAGAGGTCGGCCTCCATATTCGCTTGAAGTACGCCGTCCACGGCGGGGACGGTACCGATCGTCTCGGCCGTGGTTTGGCCGGTGTGATCGATTGCCCGGACGGTATGGCGTGCCGATGTGGTGGCTGTGTGGGCAAGGTCGTGTGCGACGACGGGCTCGAACTGAACCGTATTGCGCTCAAACAGCACCGGTCGATCGGTCTCGGGAGCCGACACCGGCTCCGGATCCAGTTCACCGTCGATTAGGACATGGGCGACTGCCCAGGTTTCCAGATCGTCGAGCAACACGAGGTCGGCGGGCGCTCCCGGCGCGATTCGACCGAACGGAAGCCCGTATGCATCGGCCGTGTTGACCGTCGCGAGCTGGACGGCGGTGACCGGATCGACGCCAGCGTCGATGACCATTCGGACCGCCTCGTCGATCCCAGCGTGATCCTGAAGGTCGTCGACGTAGAAGTTATCCGTACACAGCGAGAGTCGACGGGTGTCGATTTCGTCGATGAGTGGGAGTAGGGCTCTGAGGTTCGGGCTCGAAGATCCTTCACGGAGATGCAGACGGAGCCCCGCACGGGCCTTCTCGCGGGCCGCCTCCGCGGTGCGGCTCTCGTGGTCGTTGTCGAGAAAGCGTGCCGCCTCCTGGAGGTCCGCGCCACTGATACCCGAGAGATGACCGTCGATCCGCAAGCCAGCGTCGCGGGCGATTCGAATCTTCGCGTGGATTCCGGCCTCTCCTGTGAGCAACGCCTTCGTGTCCATCACCTCCCCGAGCGCGACGACGTTCGGTTCGTTACAGAGCGCCGCCACGTCCTCGGGACCGATCCTTGCGCCCGCAGTCTGGAGGTCGGTCGCCGGTACACAGGACGGCACTGCAAAGCGTGTCTTGATCGATGTCCGATCGTTTTCACGACACAGTGCCCGGACGCCGTTGGCCCCGAGGACGTTCCCGATTTCGTGGGGATCGGCGATGATACTCGTCACGCCCCGAGGCACGACCGCTTCCGCGTACCGCGGCAGAGTGAGCATCGTCGACTCGATATGCATGTGTGCGTTGATCAGCCCGGGTGCGATGTAGTTCGCCTCGAGTTCACGGGCTGCGGGGCGCTCGCCGAACGCGACTACCTCGCCATTATCGATTGCGATGGCCCGGTCTTCGAGAGTGCCGGTGAGCACGTCGACGACGGTTCCGCGGATCAGGGTGTCGACAGGGCTCGTCACGGCAGACGCTCCTGTATTGATCTGCAGCGACTATCGATCCATCCGTGACGGTGGTGTCGTTGGTTCGTGGGGCGATCCAGTGAGCCACGCCGCCGAATCGCCTGATCGGCTCTCATCGTCGGCTCCGATACGGTTCCGTTACCACCGCCATTATCACGACGCTCGGGCAGAACATGCCACTCCTACAGGAGGCCAACTTAAGCCTCTCCTGCCCACCCCGAAACAGGCCGACTTATACAAACGGACAGCAAGAGGACAAGTCATTCAGAGTATAGCATATTTGCACAACAGTTTTACTACCCGGTCCGAAACCACGCACATGATCAACAAGATACAAGCTAGCAGTGAAGAACCGGCTCTGGGCGCCGGGCGAGACAGCGAACAGAATCATCTCGCATGAGCAGCACCGAACAGTCTGACGGCTTCATCGAGAGAATCCAGAACGATTTCTCGACGGAAGCGTGGGTCCTTATCCCCGTCGGGGTCGGTATCAACGTCGTCGTCGGAACGATCGTGCAAACGCTTCGGATCCCCCTCTTTTTGGACACGATCGGGACGATGCTCGTTGCCATTCTCGCGGGACCATGGGTCGCGGTCGTCGCTGGGATCCTCACCAACCTCGTGCTTGGGTTCACGGCCGGCCCACAACTCATTCCTTTCGCACTCGTCAACATCGCCATCGCACTCGTCGTTGGCTATATGGCCAAGCGGGGGTGGTTCCGGATCTCGAACACCATCGGCTACTGGCGGCTGATCGCCGCTGGCGTCATCATCGCACTCGTGGGAACGGCCTTCAGCGCGCCGATCAGCGTGTTCGTCTTCGGGGGCGTCACGCCGGGCGCGCAGGGAGCGGTCACGGCCGCGTTTCTCGCGTCGGGTAACGCGATCTGGACGAGCGTCGTTTCGGCCTCGTTCATCACCGAACCGATCGATAAGATCATTAGTATCACGGTTGCGTACTTCATCGCCCAGTCGGTACCGCTGCGATACCTCCCTCGTCGCGGCATGAACGCACTGAGCGAGTGATCACGCTGAGAGGTCGCGTTCCTACCGAGACGGCGACAGAAATGACCCAACCATACCCACACAAAGATGACTGAGCGTCCTGACCCGGAGGAGCTACTCGAACAGTCCGGCAGTAACGTCGGTGGCGTCGTCGAGTACCACTCCGGCAACAGCCTGCTCCATCGGCTCAACCCCGTCACGAAACTCGTGATTGCGGTCGGTATCGCCATCGCCGTGTTCTTGCTGCCGACGTACCAACTCCCATTCCTGCTTGCAGTGGCGCTTTTACTCGCGAGCCTTGCGGAGGGCGTCTTCCGATCGGTGGCAACGGTCGTGATCGTGATTCTCGTGCCGTTGACTGCATTCTTGTTGCCAGTACAGGCCCTGTTCTATCCCCAGAACCAGACGCCGCTGTATGTCCTCACGAGCGTGCCAGTAGTCGGTCAACTCACGATCTGGCGTGAGGGTGTCGAGTTCGCCCTGTTGATCATCGGCCGGCTAAGTGCGGTCATCATCGCCATGCTCATGATTTTCACCACGACACATCCGAAAAAGCTCACCGACGCACTGATGCAGAAGGGAATGTCGAACAAGCTCGCATACGTGTTCATCGCTGCCCTCCAGTTCATCCCGCAGATGCGCCAGCGCTCGATGCAGATCCTCGACGCCCAGCAGTCACGCGGGCTCGATACGAGCGCGAACCTCCTGCGGCGACTCCGGGCCGTCGTCGAACTCTTGTCGCCGTTGCTGATCAGTACCCTGATATCGACGCGAACACGGGCGTTAGCGCTTGAATCTCGGGGTTTCACCAGCGAAAGCGAGCGAACGTACATCTACACCATCCCGGACACCCGCCTCGATCGCACGCTCCGCTGGGCAACGGCAGTGGGAGTCGTCCTCGTCGCGGCATGGGTGATCGTCCTGTGAGCGTCATCGAGTTCGAGGACGTCGACTTCACGTATCTCACCCAAGCGGACGGCCCGGCTGTCGAGAACTTCTCGCTCACAGTAGAACAGGGTGAGTTCGTCGGCATCGCGGGACCGAGCGACGCGGGGAAGACAACGGTCTGTCGGCTCATCCACAGCTACATTCCGAACTTCTTCGACGGTGAGCTATCGGGACAGGTCACCGTCGACGGAAACGAAATCACCGATACCGAGATCGGCGAGATGGCCGAGACCGTTGGCCTGCTCTTCGAGAACCCCTTCGACCAGCTCACCGGGGCATCGACGACCGTTTTCGAGGAGGTGGCGTTCGGGCTGGAAAACGCCGGCGTACCACGGACAACGCTCATCGACCGCGTCTATGACACCCTCGAAACCGTCGGAATCGGCCATCTCGCGGGACGGAACCCAAACCAGCTCTCAGGTGGACAATCCCAACGACTGGCACTCGCCGCAGTGCTTGCCTTAGAGCCCGATATTCTCGTCCTCGACGAGCCGACCTCCCAGCTTGATCCCGAGGGGACCGAAGAGATCCTTGATCTCATCGCTGCGGCCGAAGAGGAGTATACAGTCGTCCTCGTCAGTCAAGACATCGAACGCATCGCGCCACATCTCGATCGGCTCGTCGTGCTCGAGGACGGACAGGTTCGACACGACGACGACCCCAAACAGGTACTCACGATCGACGGCATCGAACGGCTCGTCTCAGTCCCCGACGTCGTGCGGATCGGTCGTCGCCTCTCGGTGGACCCGCCAGCGGTTCCGTTGACGATCGATGCGGCGGTCGAGACACTTGAAGGACGAATCGAAAACTCAGGAACGGCCACGACCACCGTTGGAACCGACGGGGCCACCGGCATCGATCCCCCTACATCGGACGGGGCCGCAGGCACTGATAATACCAACTCGAGCACCGAACTCGAGCTATCGTCGGTGACGTACCGCTACGACGAAAATATCACGGCTCTCGATGAACTCTCACTCGCCCTCAAGCAGGGCTGTATCTGTGTGATCGGCCAGAACGGGGCGGGAAAATCGACGTTCGCGAAACACCTCAACGGCCTCCTCGAACCGACAGCCGGGAGCGTTCGGGTCCGAGGGACGGACACGACCGAACGAACGGTGGCCGAACTCGCCCGGACCGTCGGGCTGAACTTCCAGAACCCGGACAATCAACTGTTTCACGACACGGTGGCGGCAGAGCTCGCCTACGGTCCGCGAAATCTCGGTTACGAGGAGGACCGAACCGAGCAGCTGATCGAGACAACCATCGATCAGATGGGCCTGGAGCCGGTCCGGGACGCCAACCCCTACGACATCGGGCTGGCCCGCCGCAAGCAGGTCGCCGTTGCTTCGGTCGTCGCGATGGACACGCCAGTGATCGTTCTCGACGAGCCGACCGCTGGGCAGGATCCTCGTGGGATCGATCTTCTGGGCGACCTCGTCGATGAGTTGGTCGCCAGCGGCGTGCTCGTGATCGTCGTCACCCACGACATGACCTTCGTTCGCGATCACGCCGACAGAGCCATCGCGCTCGGACAGGGACGGCGACTCCTCGACGGGCCACCCACAGCCGTCTTCGGGGATCACGAGACGCTTGCCGAGACCGACGTCGCTCCGCCGGCGGTTACCCGTATCGCCAATGACCTGGGTATCCCGGAAACGGTCTTGACAGTCGACGAACTGTTCGAGTACGTGGATTGATAGAAAGCCGACAGATCGCCGATTTCGCGTCACCTCTTGCTGGTGCTCGCGAAGGGATCGCAACGCTTCACGAAGCCGGCCAGAGTGGACCGACGACCGCATCGAGCAGCTCCGCGCTGCCGGTATCGATATCATCGTCGGCTACCCAGCCCGAGGGCTACGCGTGCTTGGCCGGTGATCGGCCATCACTCGTCCAGCGCTGTCAAACAGGGATTATATCCGTCGAGACAGAGTTGATTCGGCCGGAGCGATCCGAACGGCGATCCACAGCACCGCCACCACAGCGAGCAAGTAGAGGCCGAACCCCACGCCCCCGGTCGCGGCGAGGTGCGAGAGGTACGTGTTGTGGATCCCAAAATACGGACGGCGAGCGTGTCGGTTTCGGCCACCTGTCACGGTAGCATTTGGTACGGCCCATCGGCCTGCCACCGTAGCAGGTGGATTTATCAGCGTAGGACACGTAGCGTACTGTATGACTGAGCGTGACGAGTACGGGCGTTACGCACCCGACCACACCGACGGGGATGTGCTTGACGCCGTCCGGAAGCACGATCCGGCAGGAACGAGCGAGGTCGCCGAGCAGCTCGGCATTGCACGCCAGAGCGCCGATCAACGACTCCGAAAGCTTGCCGACACCGGACGGGTCCACCACAAGAAAATCGGCGCTGTCGCGGTGTGGTGGCTCGCCGACGAGAAACGCGGTCCGACTGGTGTTGATCCGGACGATGGGTTCTGGGACGCCGAGCCAGGATCGTCGAGAGAACCAACGGACGCCGCGAAGACTGACGAGTATCTCGCCGACGCGATGGCGAATGAGTAGCGCCGATACTGGCACCGATCCTGCATCCGCAAGCGCCGCGGACATGCGCGCGGACCCGCTGTTCATCGACACTGGAGCGTTCTTCGCGTACTACAACGATCGTGACGAGCACCACGAGACGGCCCGCGCTTTCTTCCATGCGATTCGTACGGGCGACCTGGCCTACTCCCCACTGTACACCACACGCTTCGTGCTCACGGAGCTCGCGACGCTGTTGCTCTACAAGGTCGATCACGCGACCGCCACGCGGGCTCTCGGAGATATCCTCACTGCGGGAAGCTTCAACGTCGTTCGGGCGGATCCGGCGGTGTTCGCGCAGGGGCGCGACGAGTTCGAACGCTACGACGACCACGAGATAACGCTTGTGGATCACCTGACTGGAGTCCTCGCCGACGAGCGTGGTGTCGAGCACATCTTTGCGTTCGACAGTGACTTTCGGACTCTCGGGTTTACTGTCGTTCCCGAGGACACCGGAGAGCGGTGACCACACCACTCCTCTTGCCGATCCGCAACGGAACGACAAGTGTGTGTCTGTGAGTCTAGCCGGAACCACGGCTGCCGCATACTCGAACGCGGGACGAAGACCAGCAATCGAAACAACCGACGGGATTTAGCCCGCCCCGCCCGGAGTACCGTTGAATGGCCACTCGTGGCGCGATCGTCGATCTCGATGGAACGGTCTATCGCGGCGACACACCTCTTGTTGGTGCTCGTGAGGGACTCGAACTGCTTCATGACACCGGCCACGAGGTCTGCTTCGTCTCGAACAACCCGGCGAAATCCCCCACGGAGTTCGCCGCGCGACTCATCGAGATGGACGTGCCAGTCGATGCCGAAGCCGTCGTTTCGGCGGCCAGCGTCACCGCAAGCACGCTCGAACGAACCCACCCCGACGCCGACCTGTTCGTGATCGGCTCGCCCGGACTCCGATCGGTCCTCACCGCGGCGGGCTTTCGGCTGACCGACGATCCGGCGGCGTGTGACGTGCTCGTGGTCTCGTACGATCGCGGGTTCGAGTACGACGACATGACCGACGGACTGCGCGCGATCGAGGCCGGCGCGGCGTTCGTCGGTACCGACCCCGATCGGACGATCCCGACCGGAGACGGCCGCGCAGTACCGGGTTCGGGGGCGATCATCGACGCCATCGCGGGCGTCGTCGATCGTGATCCCGACTGGATCGCGGGCAAACCCGCCGCACGGATGGCCGAGACGGCACTCGATCGACTCGACTCTCCGCCCGGGGAGTGTCTCGTGATCGGCGACCGGCTCGACACCGACATCGCGATGGGCAAACGCCACGGGATGGAGACGGTGCTCGTCCTGACCGGCGTCACCGACCGGGAAACGTTCGCCGCGAGTGACATCACACCAGATCACGTGATCGACGGTCTCGGCGACATCGGGTCGGTGCTCGCCACGATCGACGACAACTGAGACGACAATTCCGGAAAACGGGCCCGAGGTTCCCGAACGTTTTTGGTGTCAGTCGGTGAAGACGAGGGCGCTATGGCAGACGAAGACGAACTCCGCACCCAGATGATGGACGCGTTCGAAGAGGCCGACTACCCGATCTCGAGCCCGATGGATCTCGTGCCGGCACTGCCGAACGGCCCCTCCACCAAGTTCGAGTCCGGCGACTTCTCGATGACCGCGATGGAGCTCAACACCAAACTCGACGGTGGCAACTTCCCCTACGAGAACCCCGAATCCTTCGTCGACGACATCATCGACCAGCTCGAATCCCAGGACGAGCTTTGACATCCTCCCGCGCCTGAAGGGGCGAGATTCCTTCGGTGGGGGGTACGGTTTAACCCGACTCGGCCACGAAGGCAACTTGCGGGTTCGCACGAACCTCGTTGGAACAAGAGTATGGCGACTCTGACCAGTCGTGGTCGTTCCACTTGAGGCGTGC
>NZ_AOME01000061.1 GCF_000336935.1 Halococcus salifodinae DSM 8989
ATCCTCGTGGGTTCGGACCTGAAAGACGAATACGGCCTCGGCGCTCAAGAGCGCCTTCGACTAGAGATACGCGGCAAACCGAAGTGGTCCGGCAAACAAGGCCGACTATCCACTCGGACCCGCTTTACTCAACGTCGATTGACTTGAGGCGGCGCACGACCGTCTGATCCACCGAATCTCCAATGGTGATTATTGAGGAAATCACGTTCAAGTGGATAGAACTGTACCACGACGAGAGTTCCGGCAGATTCAGAGCCATTCAGCCTGTCCGCGACTGTTCTCCGCAGGCATCACCACTGGCCGACGAAACG
>NZ_AOME01000062.1 GCF_000336935.1 Halococcus salifodinae DSM 8989
AGTACCGTGGTCGGTACGGCGGCGTTCTCGGTGCTTCGACCGTACAGCAAATCGAACGGAAGAACGCCGAAGCGTGGCGGTCGTACTTCGCGCTCAAGAAGAAGGGCGAGCGCGCTCGCCCGCCCGGATTCTGGGGCAACCGCGACGAGGGGCGCGAGCTCCGGACGTACATCCGCAACACGTCGTACTCGATTCAGTGGGGCGAACGGTCCCGTCTCGACATCCTCGTGGGTTCGGACCTGAAAGACGAATACGGCCTCGGCGC
>NZ_AOME01000063.1 GCF_000336935.1 Halococcus salifodinae DSM 8989
GTACGGACGTTGAACCTCGTCGGAGCACCGCTACACGGCCTCGTTGACTGCTTCGCCCTCAACGTGTTTCACTAGATTCGGCAAGAGCGATTGAGACAGTCGGGCGATCGACGATCGGCGTTCGCGCGAGCGAGCGACGAAAGCAAGTCCTTTAGGTGCCCTTGGTGAAATCCGAGGGTATGTCTGACGGGACGCTTCGGTTGCTGCTTCCGCGATTCCTCCGTCGGTTCCCCGCCGACCTCGCGGCGATCGTCCTGCTCGTGCTCGCGACGGGTGTCGCCACGCTTGCACCGGTCATCAGCGAGACGCCGCTGCGGGTCGTGCTCGGGCTCGCTTTCGCGCTGTTTGCGCCCGGCTATGCGTTCATCGCGGCGCTGTTTCCGGAACGCGGTCCCGCTTTCGGCGGTGCATCGGCATCGGCCGACGAGGACGACCACTCGGGATCGAACCTGGTCGAACAGGATGGGAGTGCCGACGCCAATACCGGACTGACCGAACGTGTCGATCCCCGCCGGGCAGGCGGTATCGACGGTATCGAGCGGGTGGCGCTGTCGTTCGGTCTCAGCATCGCGATCACCCCGCTGATCGGACTGATTCTGAACTTCACACCCTTCGGTATCAGGCTCGTGCCGATCGTGCTCTCGATCGGCGGCTTCACGCTGCTCGCCAGTGCGGTCGCCGCACTGCGTCGTCAGGAGCTTCCCGTCGAGGAACGATTCGAAGTCCCGTACAGAGCGTGGGTGGGGGCCGCGCGAGCGGAGCTGTTCGAGCCGGAGACGCGCCTCGATGCCGTTTTGAACGTCGTGTTGGTCGTAAGCCTGCTGCTCGCGGTCAGCAGCGTCGGCTACGCCGTGATGGTGCCCAAATCCGGCGAGAGCTTCAGCGAGTTCTACCTGCTCACCGAGAACGAGTCCGGCGCGCTCGTCGCCGACGACTACCCACAGAACTTCACCGTCGGGCAGGGCCAGCCCCTGACCGTCGGCATCGGCAACCACGAACACGAACAGGTCGAGTACTCCGTCGTCGCCGAGCTACAGCGGGTTTCGATACGCAACAACTCCACGACCGTCCGCGAACGCCAGGAACTCGATCGGTTCAGTCGAACCGTCCCCGCGAACGAATCGGTCAACTGGACCCACGACGTGACGCCCTCGATGACTGGCGAGCGACTCCGCCTCGTCTACCTGCTGTATCGGGGATCGCCCCCTGCGGAGCCGACCGTCGAGAACGCCTACCGCGAGACCCACCTCTGGGTGAACGTCAGTTCACAGTGACCGTCACCGTTCCGTCAGAGAGGTACAGAAACCGGTTGGATCGTCTCAATATCGTCACGAAAACGAATGCAGAGTGTCCTCCATCGATTCTGTAGTCAAATCCGACCAGTTCGAGACAGAACGGCCCTCCGAGAATCCACACCACCGACCGCGCGCATCTCCACAGCCTCAAGAGTGTGGTTTCCGCGCTTAGATCGCTTCTATGATTCCGATTCAGGGTCGGGGTCGGTTTCGGCATCCGATTCATCGGCGGTCGATTGACCGTCCCGGTCGGCTACTGTTCGGGCCTCGTCGAGTGCGGACGACGCCATCTCCGTCGTGAGCGATCGTTGGGAGAACGTCGCACGCTCGTAGAGTTCGGTAAGTCGCCGGAGCGCGGTACCTCGACGCTCGCCAACGTCCCGCTCACGATACGCCTCGAAAAACTCCCAGTGAGTGTACGTGCTCGCACGATCGAAGTCGTATTCGAGCGCGCGCCGAACAGCCGCGTACGCAAGCCCGACCGCATGGACTGAGTCACCGTCCGACAGCCGATCGCGGGCCGTCTCGAGAAGCGATCGCGAACGGGCTCGCGCGTCGGTGGCGCTCTCCCCATCGTCGGCCATCGGCATCTCGGACGGCGAGTTACCCGTCCCGCCGAGACCGATCCACTCGCGAAGCCGGTGGACAGCATAGCCGACCAGAAACACCACTCCGAGGCCGATCAGCAGCCGATAGGTCACCGGGAGGGCCCCGAAGGCGTTCACGAACCGTTCGAGGATCCCGCTCGATTGGGTCGGGACTGTGAGCTGTATCGACGCACGACGACGTGACGATTCGAGGTTCGTACCCGTGCCGTCGTACGTTACACCAACCATCGTCGTCACGCTGCCGGTTTGCCCTGCAAACACCGCCTGTGGCACCGTTACGTTCGTCGTATAGCTCCCGTTCTCGTCGGTCGTCACGTCCGTCGTGGAGTTGCTCAGCCCCACTGTTACGGTTCGATTGGGAAGCGGCTCGCCGTTCGCCGCGAGTCGGCCTTCGACGCGGACGATCGGTCCACCGACGGCAGAGCCGTTGACTGACTGCTGTGAGACGTTGGTCGCAAGCACCGTCGGCGTCGACGTCACCGTTATCGGAACCGACGTGGTGGCGTTGCCGAGTGCTCTGTCCTCGAAGGGCAGCGCGACGCGAACGGTCTGGCGACCGGTATCGATGTCGGCCGGCAGTTGCTGTGCCTGCCTGAAACGACCGTTGGCCGCCGTTCGGACGCGATCGCCGTCGGTGAGCTGCAGTTCCTGGCCATCGACCGAGATCGCGACGGGGATCGATCGGACGCCGGTCCCGTTGGCAGTGACCTGCCCGAAGACCGATACCAGATCGCCGAAGCCCACCCGCTGTGGTGTGGCTTGGGCCCGGACGTTCGATTGGACCTGCCGGATCGTCACGGGGACGGACGTTCTATTGCTCCGAAACACCGACTGATTCGTCGGTCGATACCGTACCGAGACGCGACGCGTATCGAGCGACGGGAGCGTGGGACGATAGCTGATGGCGTATCGCCCCGCTCCGTCCGTGGTCGTGCGGCGGGTCTGACCGCCCGCTTGGAGCACGATGGTGCGGTCCGCGAGCGGGGTGCCGTTGGACATCGTGAGACGACCACTCACCCGCAACGGGTCGGTGAACGAGATCTGTCGGTCGGCCGCCGTGGCAGTGATCGTGGTGTTTCTGAACTGTGCCACGCTGACGGATTCGGCGACGGTGGTGACGTTTTGCGTGGTCGCGTTGGTCGTCGTGACCGCTACGGAGAGGTTTTGGCTCGTCCCGTTGTCGATGGTCCGGTAGTCACGTGTCAGTTGGGTGCCCGTCTCGTTCACCTGTCTCGAGATGCGCTGGGCGCGGCGAGCAAGCCGTTGTGCCCGCTCGGTGTTCCCGTTTCGTCGTGCAGCCCGATACTGCTCGACAGTCCGCCGAAACCGCTGGACATCGTTTGCGTACTCCGTTTGGTTCTCCCTCGCACGCTGGAACTCGGTGGTTTTGTTGGTTTCCGAATCGGAGCTGCGGGTGACGTTGACGTATTTGTCGAGCCAGTCGGGATAGTTTTCGGACTGATTGCAGGCGTCGTAGTTGCCGACTTCGAGCCCCGCCGAACAGTCGACGAGCGTCTCACCGAGACGACTGGAGAGCCAGCCCTGCACCTCGGAGACGTTGCCGTCGTCGTCGGCCGTTGCCGGGTCTTCGTGGACGACCGTCGTGTTGTTGGGTGGGTCGGGTTCCACCTGGTAGGCGCGATCGGCCGCGTGGTGGTCAGTGATCGTTGCACTGGCAAGCGGCAGTCCGGCGGTCGTGATGAGTAGCGCTATGAGAAGTGTTGTGGCAACGATACCGTGACGATGCGCGGCTACCACATCCTCATCTCACTACGACCGAATAAAACTGCTTCCCTTCCGTGTGGGGCACCGTCTCGACCCATGTTCAACCGATGTTGCGAGGCACTACTTCCCCTCGTTCAAGATCCCATCGTGGGACAGGGAGGGCCCGTCCTCAGTGAGCGCGCCAGCGCGAAGGAGAGCGGTCATCGATGGCCGGTCCGACACGATCGTAACTGTAATCATTCGGGCATACGTTCTGCGCACACCCACAGCCACCATGAAGGTCGCTCTCTGCCCCCATCTCTCGCTGGAACATTATCGTGGTGGTGAGAAATGGACGGCAACACTCGCCAATCGGTTGGCTGCCGATGGGATCGACGTCGCGGTCCGTGCGCTCCCGTACACGCCACGGAACCAACGGCGGGTGTCGGCCGACGACGTGCTGGACGACGCCGTGTCCTATCGAGAGCAATGGCGACACGATCTGTCGGCGTTCGACAGCGCCTACCTGTTCTATCATCCGTTCGCCCGGTCGTTTTTCACCGGTCAGACCCGCTCCATCGCGGGAATTCACTCGTGGGTGTATCTCTCCGATCGGCTGTACGAACCCCACTACGGGGTCGTCCCGACGACGGTGAAACTGTTGTATCGAGCCCTCGGCAACCGAGCGTTCGACCGCTTCGACGCGGTCCACTCCGTGACGAACAGCTACGATTCGCCGCACTCGAACACCCACTACATTCCGAACTTCGTCGACACGACGCTGTTCGATCCCGCGCGGGCATCGCTCAACGAGACGTTCACGGTGCTCGTCACTGCGGCCCATCTCCCGGCGAAAGGCTGGGATCGGACGCGGCAGATCGCCAGCACGCTCGGTGACGAACTCCGGGTGGTGACGACGGGCGAAAGCGATGTCCCGTCGATCGACGGGCTCGGCTTTCTCGATGAAGACGAACTCGCCGACGCCTACGCGAGCGCCCACGCTGTCTTACATCCCAGCCGTATCGATGCCGACAGTTTGGTGATCAAAGAGGCGCTGGCGTCGGGCACGCCAGTTGTGACGACACCGCTTCGTACCCATCCACCGACCGGACCAGCAGTGCTACACGGCTCGACGGTCGGCGACTGCGTCGCCCAGCTCAGAACCCTCCAGTGGGAATGGCGTCACGACAGCGGCTACGAAAAGCGGTGTCGGAACGCCCGCCGGATCGGCGAACGTCACGGGTTCGAGACCGTCTATCCACAGCTCAAAGAGCTCCTCCTCTCGCCCGAACGACCAGCCCATGGATAACCGGCTCACACGCATCGGCAGCCGCCTCGTACCCGACGCGATCGCCACGCCGATCGCTCGCTCGTTTCGGCGCTACGTTCGCGTGCCGTGGTATATCCTCGCTCTTGCTGCGATACTGTTCGTCGGCTTTGCGGCCTACACGACCGCTCTCTACGAGAGCTTCTGGCTGACGGGTGCGGATTTCGGTACGTACGTCCACATGTTCGCGACGACGCTCGATGGAACGGGGTTCCTCCAACAGGGAAAGTACGTCGCCGGCCATCCGGGCGGCTCGTACTGGGGTGGCCATTTCACGCTCACGCTGTTGGTGTTCCTCCCGCTGTTCGCGCTCGTCGAATCGCCGGTGACGCTGCTGCTGTGGAAATCGTTCTTTCTTGCGGCCAGCATCCCGCTGGTCTGGATCGTCGCCAGCGATCACGTCGCCGATCGGCGGGTCGCTGGCTTCCTGGCCGCATCGTACGCATTGAATCCGTTTCTCTGGTCGGCCTGGATCTACGACTTCCAAGAACACGTCCTCCTGCCGGTGTTGGTCCTGTTGGCCTACCATTGGTACTACACCGAGCGCTATCGACGGTTTCTGCTGGCGTTTGCGCTCGTGTTGGTCACCAACGAGCTCATGGTGCTCATCGGCGGCGGCTTTCTGGTCGGGCTCGCGCTCGGGGCCTACCGGGCTGGGCGTCTGTCTCGTGAACGATGGGTGTTCGCCGGGGCGGCCGTGTTGACCGTCGGTGCGAAGCTCCTCTCGGGGGCGGTCATCGATCGCTTCAGCCGTGTTTCGGGCATTCGGGAGGCAGCCATCGCAGCCCCGCTCCAGCCGTTCGTCGAAGGTGGGCGGGCAACGACCGGCGAGCTGGTGCTGTTGGTCCTTTCGCGGCCCGAGCTCATCGTCGATCTCCTCGGAACCGATCTCTTCACCAAGCTGCTGTATTTCGCGCTCTTTCTCGCGCCGGTGTTGTTCCTCGCGGTAGTCGATGAGAGCACGCTCGGTGCGCTGGCACCGTTCGTCGGGTTCGCGTGGCTGCTCAGCGGGACGGAGGCGTTCTACACCTTCGGCGGCCACTATCCGCTCTATCTGCTGCCGTTCGTCTACATCGGTGCCAGTCGCGTCCTCGGACGGCTGTCCCCGTCGTTGCCGTCGGGGCGGGTGCTCACGATGTTTTTCGTTGTCGTGCTCCTGACGAGTGCCGGAGCCGGCGCACAGACCGTCGCCGAGGAGGGGGCGGTACCCGAAACCGGCGAGCATACCGAGACGCTCACGGCAGCCATCGAGACCGTGCCGGCGAACGCCTCGCTGGTGACCCAGAACACGATCTACCCCCACGTCGCGACCCGCTCGAACGCGACGTTCATCCCGAACCCCTCGTTGTTCGGGCTGTATCAGGAGCAGTATGGCACGCCGCGGCCCGAGTACGTCCTCTTCGATACGCGACTCGAAACACGCTCGTTCGACTGGTCGTCGCCCGTGCGGGACGCGTACTTCCCGCTGGTCGGCGACGAATATGGCGTTTCTCGCTACCAGGACGGCATCTGGATCCTCAAACGGGGATATAATGGGTCGCCGACCGGGATCACGCAGTCGGGGTCGGGCGAGCGAATCGTCTTCGAGGCCGACGAGTTCGTCGCGACCGGTGGCCAGTTCAAAGACGGCCGCCTCGTCGATCGCGGTGGGACCAACGACAGCAACGTCTGGCACGGTCCCTACACGGCGCTCCCGGCGGGCAACTACACCGCAACGTTCCACGTTGCGGCGCGCGGGGGTGGGGCGAACGGATCGACCGCGGCCGTCGACGTCACGGTGGGTGAGGAGCATCGGACGATCGCCCGTCAAGCGGTGCCGTCGGGGAACGCGACTCAGACGGTGACCGTGCCGTTCACGCTCGACGAGCCACGCAACGGGATCGAGTTCCGTGGCTTCCGGACCGGACCCGGGACGATCTCGTTGGAGTCGGTCGTCGTACAGTCGGGGACGAACGGAACGACAGCGGACAGGAGAGGGGCTGTGAGGGCCGGGTAGTGCTGTTGTTGTCCGGCTGTCCCTGAGAGGGCAGGCATGAGCAAGGCGAGCGTCTCGAGCCACTTGACCCCGAGGCGGTTCACTTTCGGCATGCTTCGACAGGCTATAAGTGCCGACCGGTGTGAGAAGCGGGTATGGCGAATACGATCGTCAAAGCGGCCGTGAAAGAGCATCTCGACCAGATGAACGTCTCGGCGGACTTCTATGACGAGCTCGACGAGGAAGTCTCGACGCTGCTCGACGATGCTGCGCGACGGGCCGAAGACAACGACCGCAGGACCGTCCAGTCACGCGACCTCTGATGCGGACACTCTCCCGACGTGGTCACGCTCGGTGGGGACCGAGGTAATCCACAGATGCGGGTCGAGTTCGACGAAGGCACGCTCCTGCTTCGAGAGGCCAATGAGGACGTTCCGTACGCGGAGTGGGACGACCGGGTTGACGACTACCGTGCGCCCGCGTATCGCTACCGGCCTCTGCTTGAGTGGGCCGACGCGTGGGATGGTGAGAACTCGCCCTCCGCTACACAGGAGTCAGCCCACCAAGAGACCATCCAGTCGGCCACTGTTGCAATCGAGGATACGGCTCGGGCGTATCCCGCCCTCGCGCTCGATCCGGCGCTCCAGATCGAGCCACGCGAGTATCAGCAGGCGGCGCTCGATGCGTGGCGAACCCATGACCGTCGCGGCAGCGTCGTCCTCCCGACCGGGAGCGGCAAGACGTTTCTCGGGATTCAGGCCATCGCCGACGCTGGTGTCAGCACCCTCGTGATCGCGCCGACGATCGACCTGATGAACCAGTGGCATGCGACGCTCACCAATGCCTTCGGCGATCAACTGCCCCAGCGGAGTGGAGATGGGCCCGAACAGGCGGTTGGCGTGCTCGGCGGCGGTACCCACGAGATCAGACCCGTCACCGTCACGACCTACGACAGCGCGTATCGCTACATCGACGAGTACGGCGACCAGTTCGGCCTGCTGATCGCGGACGAAATCCACCATCTGCCAGCCCCGACCTATCGGCAGATTCCGGAGATGACCATCGCGCCGTATCGTCTGGGGTTGACAGCCACCTACGAGCGCGCCGATGATGCCCACGAACTCCTCGAAGACACGGGCCTCATCGGTCCGGTCGTCTACGAAGAGGAGGTCGACGAGCTCGCTGGCGAGTATCTCAGCGAATACGAAACCATCCACATGCAGGTCGAGTTGACCGACGACGAGCGCACCCAGTACGACGAGGAGTACGGCATCTACCGCGAGTACGTCGATACGCACGACTTCGACCTCTGGAAAGCCGAGGGCTACCAAGAGTTCCTCGCGCACACCTCCTACGATTCCGACGGCCGCCGGGCGCTGATCGCCAAGCAGCGCGCCGAAGAACTTGCCCGGACGGCGTCGAAGAAACTCGACACGCTCGATACGCTTCTCAAACGTCATCACGACGACCGCACCATCATCTTCACCGCGAACAACGACTTCGCCTACGAGATCTCCCAGGAGTTCATCGCCCCCTGTATCACTCACCAGACCAAGACCGACGAGCGCACGGAGATCCTCGAACGGTTTCGGACCGGTGAGTACTCGATCTTAGCGACGTCGCAGGTGCTGGACGAGGGCATCGATGTCCCCGCCGCCAACGTCGGGGTCATCCTCTCAGGGAGCGCGTCGAAACGCCAGTACGCCCAGCGCCTCGGCCGGATCCTGCGCCCGACCGACGACCGCCAGCCCGCACGGCTCTACGAGATCATCGCGACCGACACGATGGAGAACTACGTCTCCCAGCGCCGCCGCGAAGGCGTCGAGACAGGAGCGTGACCGTGACCACTCCAGTGAGACCGAAGCCATGCTGACGGCCGATCTCGCGCGCTCGCGGGCAGCCGATGGCGAGGTGACGCCGCTGTTCATCGATCCCGATGATGCACGCTATCAGGAGACGGCGAGCGAGTTGATCGAACTGTTCGAGACGCATGTCGGTGAGCCGAAGGCCGACCTCGATACGGCGATCGACCAGCTGACGGTGGCGGATACCGACTACAAGATCATCCAGGGGCTGGCGAAACTCCTGCGCGATGAGTGTGACTTCGAGACGGTGGCGGCAGCCGAACCGCGTGAGATCCGCCAGCGGCTCTTCGCGCGGGCGAACGACTCGTATCCGGTGGTCCGACAGCCCACGCTCGGTGAGGATACCCGGAAGCTCGACGTCTACACGGCTGTCGCCGACGATCTGGGGATCTCACTCGCGGAGTGCCATCAGGGGATGTATGCGGATCTCGATGCGAATAATCGGCTCGTGCGCTTCGGCGATCAGATCGCTGAATCGGTCGAACTGGATATTGATGGGACGACCAGCACGACTCAGTTGACCGGCCAGAGCGAGGAGGCGTACACGGGCACGGCACTCACCGTCGAGTGGCTGCTGCATCGGTACAACCTCGCGCTCGCGCAGGCGGTGCTGTACGACGCGACCGAGTTGCGCATTCGGGTGTGGGACGAGTTTGCGACGACATTTAGCTACGTGAAGCTGTTCGGGCTGATGCACCGGATCTATCCGATCGACGAGCACGGCGAACGGGTGTCAAGCACGGACCTCGCCGACGGATACGAGGCGATCTTGGACGGTCCGGCCTCGTTGTTCCGGCAGTCGCGCAAGTACGGCATCCGGATGGCGAACTTCCTGCCCGCATTGCCCCACTGCGAGCGGTGGGACCTCACGGCGGAGATCCTCGTCGACGAGTCAACCAACGAAACACGGGAGTTGACGCTCGATCAGACGACGGGACTCCAGACACACTACAGTGGTGGCAGTCGGTACGACAGCGACCTCGAACGAACGCTCGCCACCAAGTGGGAGCGGGCGAATACGGAGTGGGAGTTGGTCCGCGAGGACGATGTGATCGATCTGGGAGCGGAGGTACTGCTACCCGACTTCGCGCTCGAACATCCTGACGGCCGCCGGGCAATCCTCGAGGTAGTGGGCTTTTGGACACCCGAGTACCTCGAAGAGAAGCTCGCGAAGATTCGGCAAGCGGACGTGAATAATCTACTCTTAGCGGTGTCCGAGGAATTAGACTGTACGAGCGAAGACATCGATCTCGAAGCCGACCGAGTGCTTTGGTTCAAAACCGGCATCCATGTCTACGATGTGGTCGACCTCGCAGAGGAGTATGCAGCTCAGTAGTCAGATTCGGTTTCGACGTCGTCGTACATGCGATCGAGGATATCCAGTGCCGACTCGAAGATCGCGTAGTGCTCGCGCGCGAACGCAACCGTTTCCGAACGGGAGATGACCGGCCGCCCATCAACCATCTCCGCATCGATCTGTGCACGCGGTTCGAGGACGATCTGCAGCGGCCCAGGAATCTCGTCGGCTGGCTGACGCTGTTGAGCAGTCGGAATCCCGAACCGTTCGAAGAAGCGCCTCCACTCTTCGAGATCCGTTTTGCGAATGGCAATGAATAGCGGGTAATCCATCTCATCACGTGCGACCTGATAGCCGCCCCGAGTCCAGACGTAAACGGCGTCGATAGCGGTGTAGGCGAACTCCACTCCGGCGAACTGGGGGAGGACGTACGCCTCCGAGATGGTGGGTGGGGAGACAGATGCTGCGGCCGCGAGGAAGGCGAGACCTGCCTCTCGGACGGTGTCGTCAACGACAGACAATCCACCATCGTATCGGACGTAACCTGCGTCTTCGAGACGGTTCACGGTCCGACGAATCGTCTCGCGGTTCTCGTCGATCTTGCGAGCCACGCCCGAGATTGGGTCGCCCGGCTCGATGGCGAGGAGCGTCTTGAGCTCTGCTTCACCACACTGTTCGAACATCGTATGATTGCACAGAAGTATGCAATAGTAAAATATTTGTCGCTGTCGGATGATCTGCTGTATCAACCATCCGGCTTCCCGAAGAGGCAAAAGACGATTGTGACCCCAGTAGCACCCCCTGCAGCCGTCTTTACAGTTCCTCTTCGATTGCGTCAGTGTCGATTTCGGTGCTCTATTGAAAATGCGGTACGGGAGTACGATCATAGCGTCTTGGCGAGCTTCTTGATGTTGTTGAGCGCGAACAGGAGAACGATCTC
>NZ_AOME01000064.1 GCF_000336935.1 Halococcus salifodinae DSM 8989
GCGACTCCCATAATCGACTTCTCGACCTCGTTTCCTCAAACTCATTACGGAGTAATCCCGTCGCCGTCGTCCATTTTCAATAGAGCAGATTTCGGGGCAAGCGGCTACCTTGGTTCAAAACCGACATCATGTCTACGATGTGGTCGATCTCGCCGAAGAGTATGCAGGTCAGGCTCCCTCTGCCGGTCCCTGAGTCTTTGCGTGGCTGTCCCATCACTCTGGAAAACAACGCCAGTTGGTGGGAACGAATTTGGTCATGGCTGCTCAAACGGCTGTATGGATGGGAACAACCCTCCATCGGACGAACAGTACCAAGCCTCACTCGATCGGATCGACCGACTCGTGTCGGCATTTGCCGACGGTCAGCAGTTCGAACGCCTCACAAACCACCAGCAACGTGAAGCAGAGTTTGCTATCGAAATGTTTCACGAGTTGTTGTATGGCTACGAGTACGTCCCACTCGATGATCCCGACGAGCACAGCCTCGAAGCGGTGTGTCGAGAGCTCTACCCCGCAAAGATCAGTGCCGAAGCTGACCACTTCGAAACGGTCGCACCGGTGATCGGGGCTTTTCTCCGATTTCTCGATGCTCGCGGTGCTATCGAGAACGGAGATCGGTTGGCGACGCACGTCGAATCGCTTGACGATGCCATCGTCGATGCCGCAGCTGATCCCGCCAACTGGGGAATGGCGAAGTCGATGGTCATGAGTGGCGACCTCGATGACGCCACGCAGCTCGATATCGCCGCTGATGTCGCGGCGTCATCCGAACTCCCCGAAGCGCCACTCGATCCGCCGGAGTGGGAACCGACTGAGAGTCTCGACCCGGACAAAGGCCTGCCATCGGCAGAAGTCGACCGACTCGAAGAGATCATCAACTCGTTGTCGCCGGAGTCCGATGCCGTCCTCGCTTCACTCGCAGCGGCGACCGACGACGTACAGGGCGATGTCGATCCTGATGTCGCACTCGAACGTGCCGGTGTTGCCCCCGAAGAGTACGATGCTGTCGTCGAAGAGATCGTCACAAGAATGGACGAAGAAGGGAGCGAGCTGATCCCGAGCCCGGGTGACACGGCCGATTCGGCGGTTCTCGACCCGGACACTGCACGAGAGTTTCTCGAACTGGAGGGACAGCTGCTCCTGTACGCCAACGACCGCTTCGATGTGGTGCCGGGCATCGACAGCTACGAGGCGTTCAAGCGACTGTCGACCGACGAGATACAGCCGATTCATGACACGCTCTATCGGGAAGAAAACGCGGTCGAGGTGATCGAAGAGTTCGGCAGAGAGAACCCCGCCGGCCTCTCACCGGCCCACCTCGAAACGATCGACTCATGGCTGAACTACGAGGCGGGGCAGTTTTTCATCGTCGAGCATCTCGACGACGGAACTGTGTTTCTCGACCCGGACGAACCGCGAGCGTACAAGGTCACGGGCGTCTACGACAGCTATGCGGCGGTGCTACCCGAAGAGGCGCTTCCGGTGGCGGTGACATCGGTCGTGTTGCTCCCGTACGACGGACGGATCGTGACAAACGGCATGGAAGAGTTCGATATGCTTGCGGGGATGGCGATGCAGATGATCAAAGACGATCCGGAAACCGCCTATGAAGAAGCAAAACACCGGTTCGGGATCGCCGAAACGCTCCCGCCGGCGGACGAACCAACCCGGAGTGACGCCGAACGCCTCCGCTTCTATACGAAAAACCAGGACAACCGCGAGCGCTTCGCCGACGAAATCGAGACTCTCAAGGATGAAACCGATGAGCTGGCGCGGGTCTACCACGAGCAGCTCGGCAAGGCGAACGCTCGACGATTGGGCCGGGAGTTTCGCGACCTCGGGCTCGAAGAAGCATACGTGGCTATCTACGATGGGCAGGTCGTCACAACGGCACCGACCGAACCACAGCTCGAAGAGACCCTCTCGGAGATCATGCCCGACGAAACGGTCGATCATCCCTACGTCTATCACTATGATCCGTAATCACTCGCTCAGAATGACAGTGGAAAACAAATAAAGCACCCCCAGCACGAACATATACGGCATGTCTGACAATTACCTTGTCGAACTCAAAGACTCGGTATTCCGTGAGACACCACTTACCGAGGACGAATTCGATGACGATCTCCGTATTGAGTTCCCTTCGGAGGACCACGCAGAAGCGTGGCTGTCCGAGCAGAACAGCTTGCACTCAAAGATGGGAGCCCTAACGCTCCACACAGCTCACCCAAACGACAACTCCAACGTGGACTCGTACGTGGTGTTCCAGCCCGTACACAAGGTATGGGTGCCGGACTCGGACGCATAACGACTATACAAGCAGGCCTCCGGCAGCTATCGTCAGCGAGGCCGGGGCGCATTTTCGTACTTGATCATCTTCTCGGGCTTGTCAGAGATCGTCTCGTAGATGCGTTGGAGAGTCTCCTCGGCCTCCAGTAGGTTGTGTTCGTCGAGGAATTCCCGACCGTCATCGCTCACGCCATAGAATTTCCAGGGATAGCCCTGCCGGCGTTCATTGTCCGGCAGCGCCGCCTCCTCAACGATGCCAGCGTCGATCAGTTTCTGGATGTGCTTGTAGACGGTGGCGTCGCTGATGCTCGGGTTCAACTGCTCGAGTTCGTACATCGACGGCAGTTGGTCGGGGTGCTGGAGGATGTTGTTGAGCAGCGTGAATCGCGTCTGTTGGGTGACGAAGTGGACGAGTTCACGCGCCTCCGTGCCTTCAGCAGCCCCCACGTCGGTACTCATACGAGCATCTACGCGCCGGCACGGGAAGTAATTTACCTTTGAGTGAATCACTCCAAAGTGAAACACAGTATGATTGACTCAGTAGTTTATGTAGTAAACCATATTCCTCCGCGTAGAGTAGGTGTGATATGTCCGACGAGGAGTCGCCGGTTCCCGACGAGATCCTCACGAGCGCCAAAAAGCAGATCGATCAAGAGGAACTCTCGCTGGCGGACAACGAGGAAATTCTACACGCGCTGAGCGAACTCACCCCGATCTACGAAAACGACCGGTCGTATTTCGTCCTCGGGAACTACGACCGGGAGCCGATTCGGCGACTGAATCTGGTCGTCGACCGCCTCAACCGTCGCCAGGATGCCTACGCATTCCGGATGGTGGACATCCGCGGCGAGTGGGACAACAGCATCCAGAAGTTCTGTCTGATCGCCGACCTCGTCACGTATCTCGTCGGCGTCGCCGAGAAAGACCCCAGCGACTTCCTCGTCGAGCAAGGCCTGCTCGTCGGGACGGTCGAGTACTTCTCGAAGAGCCACGTCTTCAAACGGATCTACGAGGACGAAGAGCATCCGTTTGGCTGGATGCAGGATGGCGTCTTCGACCTGTTCGAGGATGAAGGCCGGCTCTATCGATGGCGAACTGAAGAAACCCTCGTCGAAGTCACCGAGGAGCTCCCGTAGAGTCCGGGCGGTAGTCGATCACACCGGTGATCGGAGCGGTTCTCCGATTTCGCGATACTCGCGGTGCTATTGTGATCCCTGAATTGTCCGTTCAATGCCCGAAAAGATGGCCGAGTGGCCGGAGGGCGCTCCGATCGACAACGAGCGGGTCGTCGGCATCGGTGGCAACCCGATCGCCCGGAGCGTCCGGAACCTGTCTATCCCATTGTTCACAGGCAGTCACCACTTCAGGAGCCAGATCAGCTGTAATGTAGGCGATTTCGGTGAGCTCGGATTCGGTGGCAGTCCCGACGGCCTCGAGAGTGCCGTATTCCTCGGCAAGATTGCCGATTCCTTCCGGACCGAGACCGTGAATCCCAGACAGCGCACTCCACAGCCGATTCCACGTGTCGACTTCGGATTCGACCTGCGGGATCGTTTCGCTCAACCAATCGATGGCACCGTCAACCAGATCGGTAGCGCGGAGTCCCCTTCCTCAAGGAGCGGCGGAGTTCCGACAACAGTCAGAACGGAGCCGCGAGTAGGGAGGGGAGGAGCGCGTTTGTGGTGCGGACCGAAACCGCTATATCCGCCGAAAACGTATGATAGAACACTCACAGATGGGCAACAGACAGTCCCGAAAGGGGTGCCCGGCCACGCTTCCGAGCGGCCAAGGACGGGTTATCTCGTCGGTGAGGGGCATCGGTCACCATGCCCAGCGACCCGGAACGTTCCGGGACGCGAAGGACGGGCCATTGACGGTGAACGCGACGCCACGCGCCTCTCCGTCCCCCACTTTGGGGGTAGAACCCGAGGTCACGTCCAATTAAATTGCCGCTGCCGGCCGACCGCACCGGCAAACAAGGGCGAAGGACGCCACAAAACCTCCAACGTCCGCCACGCAAGCCCCGGCCTCCTCGCGCTGACGCGCTCGTTGAGGCCGGGGTCGGTGACCGGACGCCACTCGATACTGCTCAGTCTGTGATACAAACCGTTAGCGCATACCCGCGTCTTCAGGCGCGGGTTGAGCGATAGGCCGTTTCTGTGTCTGTACAACCGCTTTTCGTTGGCGATCGGCGAGTTGGATTTCCACCATAACGCTTAGTAGCGTTCGGGTACATAGTGTGCATACGGATGAAGACCACACGGCACGCGACTTACAACCTCAAATACCACATAGTGTGGTTGCCGAAGTACCGCCGTTCGGTACTGACGGGGACGGTTGCGCGCCACGTCGAAGAAATCATCCAAGAGATAGCGGGAGACAAAGGGCAGGAGGTTATCGACCTCACCGTCCAGCCCGACCACATCCACCTGTTCGTGAGTAGCCCACCGAAGCATGCGCCTTCGCTTCTCGCCAACTGGTTCAAGGGCATCTCGTCGCGGAAGTACAACCACCGCTACGCGAGTTCCGACGACCAGAAAATCAAGTGGGCGCGCGGCTACTACGCTGGAACAGCGGGTGAGGTCTCCAGCGAGACGGTTCAAGACTACATCCAGCGCCAAGAGGCCGAAGCATGAGCGAGGTCACGAAAACGCTGGAGCTGAAACTCGTCTCACCAAACACTCACAAGCGTCGGAAGCTCCGCGAAACGACTGACGCCTACCGTGCGGCGCTCCACGCCGCGTTCGATGCTGGTTGCTCCACACAATCAGCGGCGAACGATGTGGTAGTCGAGTATAATTTGAGCGGCTACGCGAAAAACGCCCTCAAGAAGTACGTCCCGCAACTCTGTGGCGGGAGCTACCACGCTGACGAGCTTCACGACGAGCACCCTGTTCGATTCACGAACGAGGGCGTCAAGCTCGACCACAAGCCACAGAACACCGTCGAGTGGTACGTGAAAGTCCCGCACCACGACGACTACCACCTGTGGGTTCCAGCACAACCGAACCCCGAACAGCGCCCGTGGGTCGAAGCCGTCTTCGCGGGAGACGCCAACATGGGAGAATGTCGGCTGTTCGACCGCGACGGCGAGTGGTATCTGCACATAGTGACTACGCGGGAGGTCGAAGAACGGTCAACCGATTCGGTGTCCGACGAGACGCCGATTGGTGTGGACATCGGGGACTCTGCATTGCTCACGGTGTGTCACCGTGACGAGCGCGGAACCCCGACTGCACCAACACTCTGGAACGACGAGGGCAAAGACGTTCGACGCCTTCGGAAGACGTATTTCACCACCACGAGGCGGCTTCAGGAACGCGGAAGCGAGCGCATCGCCGAGTCGTTCGGCGACCAACTCTGGCGGCAGATAGACCACATCCTCCACTCCGTAACGGATGCGGTGGTCGAACACGCCGCGTCGGTCGAAAATCCCGTCCTCGTACTGGAAGACCTCACGTACATCCGCGAGAGCATGGACTACGGCGCGTACATGAACCGTCGCCTTCACGGATGGGGCTTCGCCAAGATGCACGCTCAGCTGTGCTACAAAGCCGCCGAACGCGGTATCCCCGTTGAGACCGTGAATCCCGCGTACACGTCCAAATCGTGCCATGTCTGTGGCGAGACGGGATACCGCCCCGAGCAGGCGGAGTTTCGCTGTACGAACGAGGAGTGTTGGCTCACATCCTATCAAGCGGACGTGAACGCCGCGCTGAACATAGCAGACCGCTACTCCAGCGGAGAGAGCCGTTCAAGAGAACACACGGACGGCGATGACTCGGCTGGAGATGGGGCGCGTTTGACCGCGCCACAAGACAGCCAAGCCGATGGTGAAACCCACCAGCAGACGCCTGGAACGTATGCGTCTTGAAACCGACGGTAGCCGCGACGGCTACTGAAATCCGATGGTCGGATTCCACGTCGTTTTACGGCGTGGAGGAGGTCAATGTACAACAAACTGCTCCATCGACGGAAAGTAGCCAACAGTGATACGCCGCTCAGATCGCATCGGACGCTCTGTATTGGGTTCGTACCCGCGCAGATACACGAAGAGGAGTTGTGTCGCGATCGGCTCTGCTGGGAGTTCAGGTGCAAGCTCGCGCGCGAACTGACGATCTATCGGGGTTGGGTCGCCAGAGACCGCTTGGAGCGGATGCTGAATGAGACCACGCACCCATCCTGATGACAGCTCCAACGAGAGTAGTGGGTCAAGTGCTTCGGTATACTCGATGGGATCGGTCATCTGGCTCTGGACCACTGGCTAACAGTCGGGGGTAGGAGTATGTACGGTTGCCAGAGACTCATCACAGCCACACGGTCGCTGACCGACGGAGCTGGTATCTCGGAGCCGACGATCGCTGACACCCACCCCTCAGCATTCGTCCTCGGGACAGATTCTCTCGCTGAATTAAAATAGGCGCAGGCTCCATCAATCGAGATCGAGTTCGAGTTGTAGCGCACTATCGATCTCACGCATGACGGAGGCCGGAAGCCGCCCAGCGACGAACTCGATTCGTTCGGAGATATCGACCGTCCGAAGCTGGTCGAGACGTACCGACGAATCCTCGTTGAAATCGCTCTCGTCAGCGTTCACCAGTACCTCAAAGGGGTAGCCACGATGGGTGGTTGTTGCAGGGGCGACGACCGTGGTGTGGGAATTTCGGTTGCCGACATCGTTCTGAACAACGACACTCGGGCGTGTCTTGCGGATTTCGTGACCTCGTGTCGGATCCAGTTCGACGATGACGATATCACCACGCCGCACCGCCGGCACATCGTCACTCATGGGTGTCGGGATCGTAGCCTTCGACACCAGGAGCCGGTCCGAGCGAGTCCCACGCTTCATCGGACGCATGCTCCCAGTCGCGGGTAATGTCGCCGGCAGACTCGCTCGCGTCGCGGTAGGCCGCTGCAAGCGTCTCTTCGTCCGGCCGATCGGTTTCGACCGCAACGACGGCAACCGTGACGCGCTTGTTTGCATACTCGGTGCCGAGATACAGCCGGCCTCGGTCGTCGGCTTCTTTGGTGCGAATATCGTCTGATTCGACGTTCATTCCTACTGCCCACTATTGCCCACAGAGAGTTAACTCCATCCCACTATTGCCCACAGTCACACTTCGTACAGTTCCTTGACATCCTCCCACGCTCACGACATTGGTTCGGTTGCCGCGTAACAGCTTGAGGGAGCATATTTACGCGAGTACGTTATATTATTGTATATGGGCGAACGCGATACAGAGTCAGCTGGCGGTATTCCAGCGAACGGAGTGCCGTCAGACGAGGCTGTTCGCCAGGAGCGCGAACAGTGGGACGAGGGAAAGACGGTCAAAGAACGCATCTACGAGACCGCACTCACGCTGCGCGAACCCACTCCCGTTTCCGTCGTTGCCGACCGAGCCGAGTGCACACCCGAATCCGCTCGACGTCACCTTCTCTGGTTTGCCGAGATCGGTATCGTCGAGCCAGTCGGTGAGGGACAGCCCGCACAGTTTCAGCGCAATCCCGCGTACTTTCGTTGGAAACGCGCCAACGAAGCCAGACGCACCCATTCGGGCGATGAACTCGCGACCCAGCTCGAAACGCTGCTTGAGCGCGACCGTGCCTACCAGGACAAATACGACGTGCCCGAGCCGGCGCAGGTGAGTGCGTTCGATATCGCCGATCCGGATGACCACGACGCGCTTGAAGCCATCTGGACCGACGTCAACGACTGGCTGACCGTCCGAGAGGAGCAGCGCGTGCCCACGGACTAACGTGGCGCGGGATGCTTATTCTCGCCGCAAATGAGCTTAGTGGCGATTGAGACCCGGTATAGCAATAGCCGGTTGTTTGCTTCCGATTCGTCCGCTTGAACCCAGGCTGAAGCCGTGGGCTTCCGCTCGATTACGTGTCAGCGCGACCATGGGGACGCCCGCGGCTGTGGGGTGATCGATAGTAGCCGGTTTTGTAGCGACGTCTGTCGCAGGCACCGTCGCGTACTCCGCGTAGGCGTTGCCGGCATCCGGAAAGCGGGCCAGAGCGTAGACGTCGTCGTCAATCTCGAAGTCGGTTACTGCGTCGCCAACGGCGGCGACGGTGCCCGAAAGATCCCAGCCAGGGATCCACGGCAGTGGATACTCGATCTGGCCGTACCGGCCGGCAGTGTCGACTGGGTTTAGGCCGGCTCCGCGAACGCGAACGAGGAGTTCGTCGGCGGTGGGTTCGGGCCGCTCGACGGATTCGTAGCGAAGCACGCTTGGGTCGCCATACTCGTGGACACGGATCGCCTGCATTGCTTCGGACATGTGTTTCGGTGGGCGATACAGTTCGCCTCCTGATATTTCTATTGGGGAGTGTTGTGTTTCCTACGGTTGGTGAGTCGAAGTAGGGATTCTGATTCATCTTGATGGATCGAAATCAGTGTTCACTCGCTGTCGTGATGGCTGCTCATGCTCCGAATGGGATCTCGCTATCAGCACTCACCGACAAGTGTGAAAAAGCCGAGAGAGGGATTCGAACCCCCGACGTGCTCCTTACGAGGGAGCTGCTCTGGCCAGCCTGAGCTATCACGGCCCACTCTCTATGGGTGATTGTCGAAGATAGTTGCCACCATGAGATTATCTTCGATGGACCATGAACAGTCTTATTTCCTGAGCTATTGCTTCGTCATGAAGATGGTGATTGGCAATGAGTGAATCTACACACGTCCAGACCGAACTTTCGGATGAAGAATACGATCACTTCAAATCGCTTGCCGACGAGCGAGGACTCTCACTCACTGCCGCACTCCGAGAAGCGGCCGAAGTATGGATAAAGCAACAACAGATCGATCCGGATGATCCGCTGTTCGATATTCTCGACCAGCTCGATCAAGAACCAGTTCCGGAGAAACCACGCACGAATGCCGCCACAGAAGATGATTTGGTCGATGACTGGGATGGGGCAACAGCCGGGATTCGGTGCAGTGAAAATTCCGGCCGCGAGGAGTAAATGGTTCGTTCGATCGATACTGAAGTTATATTATTGAGGGTTCGACCGATGCGGGGCTCTGAAGGAGCGTGAGCGGCCCTAGCGGAAAGAAGAGCAACCCACTACACCGTTAAGTCATGAGAGATCATCGAAATCACCCATCGGTTTCGTTGGCCGGTTCGACACGGTAGAGATCGAACTGGCCGTTCGCGTAGGGGTTGGCGATCCCGGGCGTCCTGTTGAGGTAGGCGAAATCACCCTGTGAGAACTCGACACCACCGTACAGTTGCGTACTCGACTGGCGGTCGACAGCCGTCACTGGAAGGTAGAACGGGTCGTCAGACTGTGTGCGGAGTGCTTGATCGGCGAAATGGTAGGGGACACGCAAGTAGCGACCGCTGCCGCGTGGATCATCGAGCGATGCTTGTGGAATGTTCGATGCGTTCGAGCCGGCGATGCCGTCGCGATAACGTTGGATCGGCGATCCGACGCTAGCAAATCCAGTATCGCTCGCGCCGTGTGCGAACGCGAATTCGTAGCCGTCCATCTGCCCCCCGGGGACATGATCGGTCTCTTGTGCCACGTATGGCGAACGAAACATCGTGAATGAGGAGGCGATGAGCAATACGACGAAGCCGATGGCAAGAACACTGCGAACGGGCACCGACGGGAGCCATGTTTCGGCGGCAGCGCGTGCCTCCCAAAGGAATACACCTCCGAAAATTGTTACAAAAACAAGGATGAAGCCGAGATAGCGGAAATATTGAATCGGAAGCCCGGCGAGAACGTACAGCCCGGTGAGGATCGAAACGGGCACGAGTCCACAGAGCAGCGAGAGTACGACTGAATATCGGATGTGGCGTCGCTTCGCTAGTTTCGAAAGGATGGGGACGAAGAGCGCAAGCACGGCGAAGATCCCGTAGACGATCTCAGCAGCGAACGTGCGACGATAGATCGTACGGACGGATACGCCGAGCATCTCTAGCGTATTACTACGTGGGATGATTGGCTGTGATGGGTTGTCAAGCAGTTCGGCGACGATGGCGTCGAACGAGTGTGTCGAAAGAAACGTTCGGAGCTGGGCCGTGGTCTCGACGTCGAACAGCGTCGGGCCGATTTGGGAAACGCCGCGGCCGAACAGCGATTGGGTGCTGAGCCAGCCCCAGACGACGGCGAGACCGACACCGGCGAGCACGACGAACTGGACGAACAGGCGCGCGATCGCTGTCGGCCCTGAGACTGTCCGCGTCAGCGGCTGGGCGAAAAACTGTGTGACCAGTACGATCCCGAGCAAGGCTCCGAAAACGAGGCCGTGTTGGGGGTGGAGGACGACGAGAAAAGCGAGGGCAACCACGAGCAGCGTGCCGAAAGCGAGTCGGCGGTGTCGTCGCGTGTACGCAAGTAACACGAAGGTCACGGTGGGTATGAAAAGGATAGCTTCGCTGGTCGGGATCGGCTGGAGCACCGGGAGATAGATGACGGCAATCGGGAGCAAGAGAAGCGCTGAGACGACGGCGATCGGGTCGATATGTGTGCGGGCGACGATCAGGCGCACACAGAGGGGCACGAACAGGACGAAGAGTGCAACGAAGGTCGGGACAGTAACTAAGAGTGACCACGTGAACGGTCTCGTGGTGAGTATGCCCAGAAGGGCAGCGAGGGTATGCATCCCCGGATAGATGGTGGTGGTGAGATCGACGATTCCGTGAGCGAGATCTTTCGTCGTCCCCAGATGGGACAGTGCATCCTCCGGGCCGAAGTAATAATAGCCCCGTATGAGCGGCAACGCGGCGAACGCGACGATCGCAAGGCCGGCAAGCCACAGCGCCGTAACGCGGATCGATCGTCGGTCGCTGGCAAAGGCGAGGACGACCGCGATCGCCAGCGCGACGAACAGCCCGATCCAGAACGCACTCGGCGTGGCCCGATAGATCGAGAGCTCGTAGCCCGTCGCCGGCGTGAAGTGTGCGGCGAGGGTGGCGATAGCGAGTGCGATCGCTCCCGCCGCAAGCGTACCCTTCGAGAGTCGCAATCGAGTGGTGGCGTTCATTTGTGGATCGTCGCCGTACCGTTGGTGGGTGGACAACTGTATGCGGTTTAAAAGGTGTGAAATGCTGTCCGTCATATCGATTCGGTAATTTGGGAGTATCTTTGGTGAATTGATTTGGATTTATATCTCACCATTATAAATCAAAAGACATCTCAAGACGAGTAGTGCAAAAGATCTTGATGGCTATGCAAAAGACTAAGTAATACTGCGAAGACATTTCATGTAATACATGCCACGCAGACATGTTCTCGATCACATTTCCGGTAAAAGAACCCGGGTAGCAAGGGCAAGCAATTGATATACGCTTCGAATCTGGAGATGAGGCACATCTGTCCACAATTGGCCATTAGATCTGCCAGGGACCATTGAAATGGAAACGGAAAAAGGGATTTCAGCCACATTCAAGAACGTATCCCAGCCGGTAGAGCCCCAGGAAACAGCCACGACTGAGCCATGCGAGTACCTACTCGAATACGATAGTGACGAGCAGCCGGTCGTGAGCGTCGTCATGCCGACCTTGAACGAAGAACGCGGCGTTGCCGAGTGTATCGGTCGTATCAAGACTGCTCTTGACGATCTCGGCGTCACCGGCGAGATCATCATTAGCGATAGTTCGACCGATCGCACCCCGGAGATCGCCGCCGCGAACGGAGCGCATGTCGTGACACCCGATAAGGATGGTTACGGCTACGCCTACCAGTATGCCTTCGAGCGCGCTCGTGGGGAGTACATCGCCATCGGCGACGCCGACACCACCTACGACTTCGAGGAGCTGCCGAAGCTCTACGAGTTGGTGGCGTCAGGCGAGGCCGATATGGCGATGGGGTCACGGCTCGATGGGGAGATCAAGGCCGGGTCGATGCCCGCGCTCCATCAGTACGTCGGCAACCCACTGCTGACGCGATTCCTGAACGCGTTCTACGATGCCGGCGTCAGCGACGCCCACAGCGGGATGCGCGTGATCAGTCGTGAGGCACTCGACGCACTCGACTGTGAGACGACCGGCATGGAGTTCGCCAGCGAGATGATCATGGAGGCCGGGGCGTCAGGGCTGACGATCGCTGAGGAGCCGATCACCTACCACGAACGCGAGGGTGAGGCGACGCTGAGTAGCTTCCGGGACGGCTGGCGTCACGTCCGATTCATGCTCGTGAATGCACCGGGCTATCTATTCTCGCTGCCCGGCGTTGTACTCGGTGTGCTGGGAGTGGCGATGATGGGATTGGTCGCGGGGAACGTGCAGGTGAACGGCGTGTTCTTGGGTGTTCACTCGATGGTGCTCGGGAGCCTCCTGACGATCGTTGGCTACCAGGTCACGACGCTCGGGGTGTTCGCGACGGTCGCCTCCGATCCGGTCAGCGCTGCGGACGATTACGTCTCGGGCTGGATTCGGCGACATCTCCGATTGGGTCGCGGTGCGACCGCCGGGCTGGTGTTGGTCGCCGCCGGAACAGTGTACGGACTGTCGCTGCTGGGCAAGTGGGCCGCGACAGGGTTCACGGAGTTGCCGTTCGTCATCGAGGACATGATCGCGTTCACGGCCGTGGTGCTCGGCTTGCAGACGCTGTTTTCGGCGTTCTTCATGAGTACGATTGCCGAATCCTGAGCGAAGGACCGACGCGCGATCAGGATTCACTGCGAATGAGTGTCGTGAACCACGAGAGATCGATATCGAACCGTGCTTCGAACTGCTCGACAAGCTGGAGATCCGTCTCGGTGAAACTTCGGATCAAGATCATCGAGACGAGCTGAGCGACATACAGCAACACACCGATGCCGGCGATTGCGAATAGTCCGAGTGTCCGCTGGGAGGCAAGCGCGAGGATGCCGATGCCGACGAGGGTCGTCGGGACGAGTGGTTTGAGCGCGGCCGCCGAGAACGGGTAGCTCCCGGCCGCTCGTTAACTTACGTGGTTTCTGTCATATTGATTTAGAAATAAAGTTAGCAATCAGGGCTAATGAGGACTGATGATTACATGAGTAGTGAATAATTCCCCGCTGCGTTCTCTGGGGCGGATTTCCGAAGCCACATGGATCTGCCTCTTTATTCTACAGCGATAAGCCGAGCGCTACATCGCAGTCTAGGGGTTATACAAAGCAAGTCACTTAACACCTCGATGAAGATGATGAGATAATCTCTGGATGTCGTATCGCTCGAAACTCTCGACAGACATCATCGTTAGTACGGCAGCGACGCTCTCGATCCGGCTTCGCGGGTTGATCTTCATCCCGCTGATTAGCGGCGGCCTGAGTGTCACCGCCTTCGGTGCGTACACGCAAGTGTTGGCTGTCGCCCGATTGCTCGAAGTGCTCGCTGGCGTGCGACTCTACGACGTACTGGTCCGTTACGGACAAGAACGAGACCAAGATGCCAGTGAACTGTTCTACACTCTTTTTACGGTAGTCGTTGTGAGCAGTGCGTTCGTCGCTGCTTTCATGTTCTCAATCGCACAGCTTCTGTCGCAGTATACCCTGAGTACTGGGGAGTACGCGGCTGCCTATCAGGCGGGTGCCGTACTAGTGTTGTTACGGGCGGTGTTCCGCATCCAGGTCAGTTATTTCAAAATGAACGGTCGGATCAAGTTCTATTCGATTATCGAAACAGCGAACACTTACGCCATCGTCAGCGGTGTTGCCGCCGCTATTCTCATCTTTTCGAGCGACCTCGCCGGCGTCTTCGATGCCATCATCCTCGGTGATGCACTGACGGTCGTACTCCTCCAAGGTTTGATCGTCCGAGAGATAGGTGTCGCCACACCTTCCTTCGAGCGAATCGGAGAATACCTCCGATACTCGGTCCCACTAACTACCTCGACACTCGCCTCGACGGTTTCCTCCCGCGTCGACCGGTTTCTCATCGGAGCGTTCCTCGGCGCGCAGGCAGTCGGAGTCTATTCCATCGCATATCAGATCGCCACAGCCATAATGATATACGTAAAGCCCATCCGGATCACGTTCTTCCCGGAGTTCAGTCAACTCCTCGAGAACGGTAAACTGGATCGATGTTCTCGCTACCTTCGTCAGGGCGTACGGTACTTCCTGCTCATCTCTTTGCCGACCGTCGGTGGGATGTACCTCATCGGGCCGGACGTGATCGGTATCATCGCGGGTGAGGGCGCAAACCCTTCCGGTATACTCGTTGCGACCATCGCGCTCGGGGTCGTTGGGCTGGGAGTAGACAACATTTACTGGGTCGTACTGACTGCCGACAAGCGGACGCTTCGGGCGACGATCATCCGATGGGTCGGGGCGGTCGCGAACCTCGGCTTGAGTATTCCGCTAGTGTTGGAATTCGGGATCATCGGCGCGGCAGTCGCTACGCTTGGAACGTACGCGTTGACGGCCGGGTTAATGTACTACTCCTCGGGGAAAGTCTTCGAAACGACATTCGTTACTGGAACCCTGATACGGACGGCGCTTGCGACGGTGGCGATGGTGGTGCTCACCGGCCTCGTAACGAACTCGCTCGTCTACAGCGTGGTCGTCGGCGCTCTCTCGTATGGAGTCGTCGTCCTTGCGCTCGGGGAGTTCTCACGGGCGGAACTGCGACAGATCCAGTCATCACTCCCGATGCTTTAGATGTCGGACATCGCCGTCGTTTCGACCATCTCCTGGAACGCCTTGACCTGCTGGGTTTTCAGACCGTCGAGAGTGTCCTGATCGATGGAGACTGGGTGACGGTAGATCGTCGATGGATCATCAAGCACTTTCTCGAAGAGCGCCGCTCGCGGGGTCTCGAACCAGAACTGAGTCTCATTTCCGTAGACTAGCGTTGGGACACACGCGTGGATTCGATCCGAGTGGGTGACCGCCGCGTTCGCGTAGAAGAACAGGTAATCCGTCAGTAGGTCCGAAACCATAGTTCGGTCTTGCTGGAAGAATTTAAGTTGTAGGAGTCGTCGTTTCGTGTTCTGTCGAAGCGTCGCGTGCGGATGTTCGAATGGGAAGTGGTCCGTTCGGACGACGTTCTCACTGCCTTGGAGCGGTAGTTCCGGTTCATCAATCTTGTCAAACGTCAGCATCTCGAACTCGCGGTCGGCGCGCACTGGCTGGTGCCAGTCGTCGATCCAGAACGCACAGTCGAGACCGTCGTAGGCATACCCGACGTTCTCGTTGTAACACTCGTAGGCGTCGCTATCGCGGGTGATGAGGCCCCGAATATTGGTTTCCCGAAGAATTCGGTTAACGAGTCGTTGTGTCTCGGGTCCGTAGTCACCACCGCCAGCACCGAGAAAGTATATCGGGACGCCGCGCTCCGAGAGCGAGTGCAGGAGGGGTTCGTATGGATCAAGCCCGGTGTCGTTGAGTACACACCCTGGGAGGACGGCGATGTCGGCATCAACAAAGTCGGCGACGCTCACCGCCCGATCCTGATAGCTGCCGCCAGCACTCGTATCGATGGCTTGATCAGGGAGGTACTTTGCAACACGATTCAACAGGAGGTCTGACTGCTGGATCGCAGTGTTTTGGGAGTGCCCACTCGATTCCACGATCTCGGCGTCGGGAAATGCCTGTTCGATGAGCGCGCGTGCTCCTTTATCGATGAATCCGTTGCCGATGTTCGTGAGCCACGTGCGAAGCAGTAGTATTCTCATATACGGGTTATCTTAACCCAAAGTGATATACCTTGAGGAATGGCCTTGTTGATACTGACGGCTAAAATTCATAGAGCTTGAAAGATCGTCCGAAATTCACAAAGCGTGATACCGTAGCAAGTGCTACCGATGGCTTCAAACTCTTGTGACCAGAACTAGTGGAAAATGCTGCCGTCGCTCTGTCTCTTTCTCGGTGGGGCGGACTCATTCAATGTTCGCCAAGATACACAGAACATCATCCGGCTGTTGTCCGATCGCTTTGACATTCATCTGGTGACGACGGAACCGGACGCCTTCGATGCTAGCGTACTCGCCGCTGTCAAGCTCTTTGGTACGAGTGCGCCATCGACGAGAATCGGTGAGATCTCCGCGCTCTCGAACTATCTTCGGAAGAACGACCCCGCGGTAGCAATCCACATCAGCGAACCGCCATTCCACGGAACGTTCGTGACGGTGCTGGCTCGTCGTCACGATGTCCCCTCGGTGTACCGATACGCCGGTGATCGGTTTTACGAATACCGTGTGAGTCGTGGGAGAAAGAGACTCCTTCGTTTCGGCCTTAATAACGTATTTGGACGAATCCCACTGTCCCTCGCGGATGCCTGTATCACGCTCGGTCCGGCAGGGAAATCACGCCTCACCGACCGGGGAGTTGATTCCGATCGGATCGGTCTTCTTCCGCCACCAATCGATCAGTCGCGTTTCGATAGTAGCGGCGAGATTCCATCCCCACTATCCGACATCCCTGATGAACGCTCCGTGGCGCTGTTTGTCGGCCGTCGGTCATATATGAAGGGGTTCGACACGTTCGATGCCACGATTCCACGAATCCTCAACCGACGCAACGATCTCCAGTTCGTGTTCGTCGGCAGTGGTGAGCGTGTTCCACAGATTCCTGAACAGTACGCTGACCACGTCACGGTCGTTGGTCGTGTGACACCCGAATCGATAGCGAGCTACTTCCAACACGCCGACGTGCTCGCACATCCCTCGCTCACTGAAGGACTGAGTCGATCGGTCGTCGAAGCGCTCATGTGCGACACACCAGTGATCGTGCGTGATGTCGGGGAGCTTGCGTCGGTCACTTCGAATCTATTCACGACCGATGCCGAGTTCGTGGATTTAGTCTGTGGGTTCGAGGACCTGCCGCTGGACGATCCAGAGCCGTTCTCGATGACGGCGCTGAAGGAGCAGTACGTCTCCTTTTTCACGCAGTTCGTGTGAAAACAGTCCGACGTGCTCGGCGCTCACCCGTTATACCTTTCGTGCCGTATACTACTCGACATAGCCGAGGTCCTGCAATCGCTCCCTCGCCTGAGTATCGAGTTCGCCATCGAGTGACGGAATTTCCGCCGGTTCAATTTGTACGTCCGTTGCGAGATCTCGCAACTCCTGTGGACTTTCGGTTGCATCAAGGGGGAGATGTTCGGTGGGGTCCGCGCTGAGGTCGTAGGTAGTGCCGTCGCCGTTGAATGGTTCGACCGAGAGTTGGAAATCACGATACAGCGGTTCGCCAAAATGTCTGGTATGCTTATAGTCGGCGGTCCGTGCCGCAACCGTATGCCCACGGTGGCTCACCGAATCCGAGAGGACGACCGCCTGTTCGTCATCGTCGAGATGTGACGACCGACCGCTCGTCGACGCGAGCGGCCCACGATCGATGTCCGCGAGATCGGCGAGTAGCTCGTGGAGCCATGCGAGAGAGAACGGTGTCTCGAAACGCTCGGCCGTTCCCTCTGGCGTGTGGACGAGCAACGGCACGTGGAGCAGTTCGTCGAACATATTGTGGTACTGGTGCCCGTAGACACCGCGTTCGAACAGCGCCTCGCCGTGATCCGCAGTGATGACGAGAATCGTCTCGTCCCAGATCCCCTTCCGTTGCAGATACGATACGACACGGCCGATCTGCTCGTCGACGTAGCGCAACGCACTGTCGTACATCGTCTCGTAAGCTGGCGTATGACGATGTGCCATGCGGCCGGCATCTGCGAATAGATGCCGTGCAGTCCCGTCACTCCATGCTAGTCCACCAGAGCGAATCGAATCCGGATGAAGCGGTGCGTGAAGGTCCATGAGGTGTGACCACGCGAAGAACGGCCGATCATCGTCTCTCGAATCAAGACTCTGCAGCAAACCATTGATGACGCGCTCGCCTCGAATTGTTGGCCAGTCATTCAGAAATTGCCGATATCGATAGAGCATGTACAGCCCGAGGGCAGGGCTGATACTATCGACCGACTGCGTTCGCTCACGGAGCGACCGAAGCAGGGAGTTTAGCCGCCCTCGGAGGGGACCCGCCGAATCCGGTGATTTGCCGACCTGTGAGTGTGTATTTTCGGTACGGAGATTGCGAAACGTATCAAATCCCGTATCGAAGTTGCGCTCGGTCGTGAGCTGTGGGTTTGTTATCGTTGCGGTGGTTTCCCAGCCGGAGTCACGCAGGTATGATGCGACCGTTTCAGCGTTGTTCGGGATTGCTGTCCAGTCTACTTCCGAGTAGTAGGCGCTGTTGTAGCCGTGCAACCCAGCGAGAAAGCCAGGAACTGCTTCAGGGGTGTACGGTCCGGTCGAGATGGCGTTATCGAAGACGAACGACGACTGGGCTAGTTCGGTGAGCGTAGGTGTGGTCGGTCTCGTATATCCGTTGAAGCTACACCGGTCATACCGAAAGCAATCGACGGTCAGCAACACGATATTTGGTTTTGACATGGATGGTCCGGCGAGTGAGCGAGTGATGAGGATGTCGATTTAAGTTGAAGATTCAGTGTTGTTGTCGAACCCAACAACGGGACCGTTGTCAAAGACACGGTTATAGCGGTCGTGGTTGGAGAATACTCGGATTGGATCCCACGTCAATCGATATCTCCCGCCACCAAGTATCATATTTCCTGCATCCCGTAACAATATATTGCTGTATGATTTATTTATAAGGGTTGCGTTTAAAAGTTCGGTATTCAATTCGATTGCTCCGGGAGTCTTGTGGCCGCGTCCCGTTTTCTGCGTAGCCGAAGGATCGTCTAGATCAACCTGTTCATCAGCGTAGTAGAAATCCATGGCAACAGGTTCGGGAGAGTGATCAAGCGTGAAGGTTTTGGCAGTGACTTCCTCACTCGTGAGATACTTTCGTGGCTCGTCCGGATAGTTAGGAGCGAGCATCGCCGAACCGGCTTGCGCTCCAACCACAATGAGTACAACGAGACAGATTGCAAGAAGTTGTGGTGTGGATTGTAGATCAACGATTCGTTTAGCAGCGATCCCAAGGACGGCAGCAAATATCGGAATTCCGAATAAAATGGCACGCTGAGGAGATGCAATCCCTACACCCACAACGGATATTCCCACAATCAGTGCTGATATCAGCGTTGCACCGAGAAGGAGGCACATTGACCACGTTCTCTCTTGGATCCAGAGCACGAACGAAGCGATAGCTGTTATTGGGAGTAACACTAAGAAGTCACCACGTCGTTCGAGAATTCCTACAATACCCGGATTTGCTGGTACTGCCGCAAGTGCTTCACCGCCACTCGGAGCAATTTCGAAACCGCCAGTTAGAAGTGGAATGGCTTTTGCAATGATAACAGTTCGCACGAAGATAGTCAGTATCATCCACTGAATCCCCAGTCCGAGGACCAACAACAGCCAGACGATCCATGGCCGTCTAGTTTGAATCTCTCCATCATCCATGATCGGTTGGTGGCCAAGTAATGCATCTATCCGTACGTATCGAATAGTCAGTGCCGCTCCAATAGCACCGGTTAATATGAACATCGATAGTTTGTGCGCGAAAGCCGTTGCCAGCACAAGGACTGAAATCATCACGAAATCACGCCCATCGTCCGCGGAAAAGAATCGACTGAGGCCGATGATTACAGGGCACCACAACAGCACAGCGATCGTCTGAACAATGGGCCAGTATCCAAATAGAACACCGATGGTTGCGATCGCCGCAATCGTCCCGGACAAGCCGATGGCAATCGGTGAGCGGGTATGATGAGAGGTGAGCGCTACAGCGGTGAGTGGAAATACTATGCCAATCAGAATCGGAATAGCGACGAGTACGTTCCTTCCATCAAACCCAGACACGAGCGCGACCTGAGAATTAAGCAGATGAAATGCGGAGAGGATTCCATGCGCTGAAAACGCTTGCTTAAGCTCGACGAGACTGCCGGTCTGGATGATTCGAATAACCCCGACGGCATATTTGTCTGGATCCATACCGATCATCGATGCTGGCCACTCGAAAATGAAAATACGCAATGCAACCCCGATTCCGGTTGCAAGCACAGTGCTTGAGACAGCCGAAAGACGGCCAAAGAAGGCTCCAACGACCAGTGCCATCGCCGAAATGAAGGCGAACCCGTGAACCCACGGGAACAGCTGCCTTGTCTCGTGTGCGCCGAGGACCATCGCGGCGAAACTGAAAGTACAGACTGTGGCACAGAGTTTCGCCGTTCGCATATTCGTCACTCATGTGCCGATGGAATGAATGCTTCGGTCACGCATGGATCCTGTCTCGATTGAATCCGTGATGCTGACCGAGACATTGACAACAAGTACCACTAATCTACGAAGAAGTGTCGAACGCACTACCCAGTGAAAATGACGATAGAAGCGAAATTGTTACCAGCCACCCGTCCAGCCATATCGACACATAGAGGCAAGTGGGATACATGGGATATTACCGATGAGCCGTCCTAACATCGTCGTATTGGTGATGGATACGGCGCGGGCGACAACCGTGTTCGATGGTATTGAAGAAGGGGTCCTCCCGAATCTCGGCGCTCTAGCTGCGGACGGAACGACGTTCACCAACTGTATGACAACGGCTCCGTGGACGCTCCCCTCACACGCATCGATGTTCACGGGTCAGTACACCTCGGAGCATCTGGCCCACACGGGAACGAAGCGATTTGATCCGGATGTCGAGCCACTTCCAAAAAGGCTCAGCACACAGGGATATCGAACGGTTGCATACTCGAACAACACGTGGATCAGTCCGGATTTCGGTTTCGATGCCGGATTCGACGACTTCTATGTACGGTGGCAGCTGCTCGAACGCGGCCAGGACCTCGCTGCGATCGCAAAATCGGACGACATCCGTGATGCGCTCGGAAAGTTGTGGAGAGCGATGGATGCCGATGCACCGTATACGCTCGTGAACAGTCTCTGGGGTCTCTATCTCGATCTGTTTTCGCACGACGACGACGGAGCAAAACGAACGACGGATCGGCTAACAACGTGGCTCGACCACCACAATGCTGACCAGCCCTTTTTCATGTTTGCCAATTACGTCGAGCCGCACTTGCGCTATGATCCACCGGAACCGTATCGGACGCAGTATCTGTCTGGTGGCACACCAACTGCTGAAGACGTAAATCAAGACCCATGGAAGTATATCACCGGCGAAGTTTCGATGTCTGAGGCGGATTTCGACGTTCTCAAAGAGCTCTATGCCGCAGAACTCGCGTATCTCGACACACAACTCGGCGCGCTGTTCGACCATCTGCGTGAAATCGGTGAATACGAACGAACGGTCGTGGTCGTCGTCGGCGATCACGGCGAAAACATCGGCGAGCACGATCTCATGGATCACCAGTACTGCCTCTACGACACGTTGCTTCGAGTGCCGCTGTTCATCCACGACCCGGGCCAACGTATGACCGCTGAAAGCGTCGATTCACTCGTAGAACTACGTGATATATTCCCGACTATTCTCGATTTCGCCGGAGTGGAACGTCCCGAGAACGGGACGATTTCCTCGAATAGCCTGCTCGACACCGATCAACGTGAACGCGACTATATTGTCGCGGAATATCTCGAACCCCAACCCTCTATGTCCGCGCTCCGCAAACAACTCGACGATCCAGTCGAACCCGAACAGTACGACCGGGCACTGCGGTGTATCCGAACAAACGACTGGAAGTTCATCGAAGGAACAGATGGAAAGCACGAGCTATACGATCTCGGCCATGACGAGGGTGAACGACGAAACGTCATTCACGACCACCAGGACAAGGCGGACGCTCTCCATGATCGCCTCCAATCCGAGCATGGTGAGTTTCGACGAAAACAAGCCCGGAACGCCGCGGAGATGGACGCCAGCACCGAACAGCGACTTGAGGACCTCGGATATATTCAATAACAAATGATTACTGTAGTCCACGTCACATAGACAATGGCAAATTTTTTTATGTATGTGGCGCGGCCTCGATAATATGTCTGATGACCGTACACTCCTTATTGGTTTGGATGGGCTTGATTGGTCAGAAATTGATCCATGGATTAGTGATGGATCTTTATCAAATATAAGCCAAATCGAGAATATAGGAAGTGCGAGAAATCTTGCCAGCACTCACCCACCATGGACGCCCTGCGCCTGGCCATCGCTCCTCAGCGGCCAAAACCCCGGCAAGCACGGCGTGTTCGACTTCTTCACCCGAGATGGCTACGACAAGCGCCTCATCGAACGTCCCGATGTCGATGCACCATATCTGTTCGAGGCAGCGGACGCCCACGATCGCACATCACTCGTGGTCAACTATCCGGTGACACACCCCGCTTCACGACTCGACAACGGCGCGGTAGTGCCCGGCTATCTCGCCCGCGAAGACGCCTCCTTCTACCCAGAACATCTCCGAGAGGAGTACGAAAACGAACACGGCGAGTATCGGATCTACCCCGATTATGGAACGGATGACGATGCGGTAGCGGAGTACGTCGATGTCGCCCGATGCCGTCGTGATATGGCGCGTTTTCTCGATGAGCGCTACGACTGGGATCTGATGGCTGTTCAGTTTCAGGTGACGGACTCCGTCTTCCATGATCTCGATGACCGCGACGAAATCCGACGTGTTCTCGAAAACATCGACGAATTCGTCGGCGATATTATCGATCTCGGTGATGACGATGCCACCGTTTTGATCGCGTCCGATCACGGCATGGGCGACTACGACTGGACGTTCTATGCGAATTCGTGGCTGGCGGAAAACGGCTACTGTGAGACAACGACAGGAGACACCCAGTATTTCCGCCAAGCAAAAGACGGTCTGAAAGGGACGGACAAAGACTCGACAGAAGGTAGCGTCCTCGAAACAGCTATCGAAACTGCTGCCTCGACCGCCTCGGCAGCAGGACTCTCACCACAACGAATCCACCACGGTCTCTCTAGAGTCGGACTTGCGGATGTCGTTGAGCGTCTTCTGCCGGAAGATGCTCTCGTCGCCGCTCAGAACCAAGTCGTCGACTATCCGAACTCGACAGCGTTCCAACTCTATTTCAACAGCCTCGGCATCCACCTGAACGTCGAGGACCGCGATCCCGCGGGGACGATACCACAGGAAGAATACGAGGAGGTGCGGGCGGGACTTATCGAGAAGCTCGAACATGTACGTGATCCGAACGGAGAATTGGTCTTCGATGCAGTACGTCCTCGGGAAAATGTATACGAAGGCGAACATCTCGAAGATGCACCCGACATCGCGCTGTTCCCGCGGGACTATCGGTACGATGTCAGTGGGTCGATTCTCGATATGTTCAGACGGTACCCCCACAAGAATCACAAACCAGAAGGGATTCTCCTCTCGAATAGGCCACTCAATGTCGATGGACAGGCCGAGATCTACGATATCGCACCGACTGTTGCAGCAGCGCTGGGCATCCCGGTAGATGCTAACACCGATGGCGAGGTCCTTCTCGATAAAAAAGAAATAGTTGAGCGAGAGAACTGGGACGAGAGGTGTGATGAGTACGCCAACGAACAATCTGGTGAAGATTCATCCAGTGTCGAAGATCGGCTTTCGGATCTCGGTTACATGGAGTAAGTGCTCCCGCGGCTACCCGTCCGACGAACCAAAGATGATTTGCTCGTAGATTCGATTAGTGCGTTCTGCGACACCTTCCCAAGAGTAATCCCTCTCAACGAGGTCGTGAGCATTTGTCGCCCACTGTTCTGCGGTGGCGGGATTCGAGAGGGCGTATCGAAGACCGTCCGCGAGTTCGTCCGGAGATTTGGATGGAACGAGATGGCCCGTCTCTCCATGCTCGACGAACTCCGTGATGCCTTCGACATCACTCGCCACCACTGGCGTTTCGGCTGCCCACGCCTCCAACAACGTCAGTGGATGCCCCTCCCAGACTGATGGCAGGACGAACAGTCGTGCCCAGCGATAGTAGCGAGGTATCGCCTCGTCCGATACGCGTCCCTCGAAACGAACGCGGTCACTGACCCCAAGTGTTTCAACGAGGTCATCCAATTCGCTTCGCTTCGGTCCGGAGCCGACGATTACGAGATCTGTTTCCGGGAACTCGTCGCTCACTTGCTCGTACGCTTCGATGAGATCACTGACTCGCTTTTTGGGTGCGAGACGACCGAGGAAGAGAATTTCGTCGCGTTGTTCGGTCTCGACATCGAACCGGTCGATATCAACGCCGTTCGGGACACACGACACATCTGTGTGATGCTCGTTCAACAAACCGATATGCTCAGTGTTGACCGAGATGACGTTGTCGTAATCGAATCCGAGCACGAACTGCCGTTCGATTTGGCGTTTGATTGGAGCAAGTGCTGACTCATCACGACCAGTCCCGGAGGTGAGCGCAGTCCCATGAACCGTAAAGACGGTCGCGGCGTCAGTGAGTGCGCCCGCCGCTCTTGTCGGAACCGCCGGGAGAAACGTATGTCCGTGGACGATATCGAAATCCTCCGAGAGAAGATGCGGAATCGGCGCTCCCATCGATGCAATGCGACCTCTGGCGTTCCAATATTCCGTTGAGGGTTTAAGACGGTGAAGTCGAACAGCACCGTCTGCAAATGTTTGTATACCCGTATGAGAGACCCCATCCTTGACTAACGCCCGCGTGTAGATGTCGATAGAGTGATCGAACTCCTCCGCGAGTGTGATCGAGAGTTCCTTGACGTGGACTGGTCCACCGCCCGTCCGCGGCCACCAGTCGTCTTGGAGCATGGCGATCCGCATCGGCTACTCCTTATACCCTAATGCACTCAGTCGCCGTTCGATCTCGTCGTCGGCCGTTGCACTCGCTTCGCTCTGTGTCCCGTTCTCGCGTCGAATCCGACGTTCGACGTGCGAATCGAGTGCGCTGCGCAGCGAGCGCTCGGTTGCCCCGACAAACTCAACCGCATCGGTTTGTCGGTCCCGCTCGCAGAAACAGCTCCCCGTCTCGGCCCGGAGGGCGTACCGTCGCAGATGAGCATCCTCGTCCTCCCTACGCGCCTGCTGGAACACCGACCGCTCGCCAGCGGGCGGATCGAGCAACGATGCCCGCTCCGACGGTATCTCCATCTCCAGTTCGTCCTCGATCGTTGCCACGATGTCGAGCGTGCTCACCGGCGTCGACACCACCTCACCGGTTCCGCCGGGCGGGCGCACCAACAGTGGCACGTGCGTCAACTCTTCGTGGAGGTAGCGTGGATGTTCGTAGTAGCCGTGCTCGCCGAAAGCGTCGCCGTGGTCGGCCGTCACGATCACCAGCGAGCGCTCCAGCACATCGCGCTCGCGGAGCGCATCGAGAAACGCCCCGATCTGCGCGTCATTGTACCGAATCTCGGCGTCGTAGAGGTCGATCAACTGCTCGCGCTCGTCGTCGGTGATCGAGTCCGGGTCCGCTATCGCCCGCTGGTAGAGCGACTGTGCATCCTTATCGGACACCGGCCGATCGAGATACGTCCGGGCGTACTCGGCGGGTGGCTCGTACGGACCGTGAGTGTCCATATAGTGGTTCCACAGGAAGAACGGCTGGCCCTCCGCAAGCGAGTCGATCCAGTCGAGCGACCGCTCGTTGATCTCCGTGGCACGAGCGTAGTGGCGATTCCGGAGCTTGTCGAGCGCCCGCTGGGCGAGTGCCACGAGCCGGTGCTGGCCGAGGTGGAGGTCGTCGTCGAACGTATCGAACCCGCGATCGAAACCGTACGCCCGGGAGACGAACGGGTTCGAATGGAACCCTCCGGTCGCAAACCCTTCCTCCGAAAGCGTCGTCGCGACTGTCTCGGTGGCGAGCCGATAGTTTTCGTCGACGGCGACATCCGGATACTCGCCGGTGAGTAGCGCCGGTACTGCCTCGCGCGTGTGCGAACTCGCGCTGTAGGCGCGGGTGAATCGAAGCGACTCCGCCGCGAGGTCGTCAAGTACGGGCGAGGTCGTCCGCTGGTAGCCATAGCAGGAGAGATGATCCGCACGCAGCGCGTCGGCCGACAACAGAATCACGTGCTCCCACTCACTCATTACCGAACGAACTCCGGAGGGCGTCTTAGTGTCTTTGTTTCACGGTCGTCAGGAAGATATCCGCGTTCACCGTCCAAGGGAAGGTGCAGCGCATACGTATGCCCTACGGGAATACGATGGCGATCGGAGACAACGCATTGAGGCGATCAAACGTGAGTCGTACATCGAATCAATTCATCCGAGGTGTGGATTCACAGCAGAACGCGATCGTCGACGCCCAGCTCGTTGCCGCCCAGAACGCGAACACCTCGGCCGCCCACCAACAGCGCGTCCGCGACGTCGCGGCGGCGATCATCGAAGACCGTGACGCCGACGCGATCGGTCCGACTGAATCGGACGCGATCCGACATCCGACACTCGTTTCTGACACGCTGTACGGGCCGGATCGAAAAACGATTACCGCTGTCCTGCGGATACAGCCGCGTGAGAATCGCGTTCGTCTCGAACGTCGTGCATCCGTTCGTCAAAGGCGGTGCGCAAAAGCGCATCCACGAGATCGGCACCCGACTCGCTGCCGACGGCCACGAGGTCACCGTCTACGGTCGCCAGTTCTGGGACGGTCCCGACGAAATCACCCATGAGGGTCTTACCCTCCGTGCGGTCGCGCCCGCGGCCGACCTCTACACCGACGATCGGCGCTCGATCACCGAGGCGATCGACTTCGCCGCCCGACTCGCGCGCCCGCTCCACCAACGGCTCGCCGCAAACGACCACGATCTCGTGGTCGCCTCCGTCTTTCCGTACTTCCCGGTGCTCGCTTCAAAGCTCGCGGCGCTCGGCACCAACACACCGCTGGTGACGACGTGGCACGAGGTCTGGCGCGATTACTGGGAGTCGTACCTCGGCGGCGCGGCTCCCTTCGGCAAGGCGATCGAATACGTCACTGCCCGCCTCCCCCAGCAACCGATCGCCGTCTCGGGGATCACCGCTGACCGCCTCGCCGAGATCGGTCCCTCGCGAGAGTCCATCGATGTGGTTCCAAACGGGATCGACATTGAGCGCATCCAGTCCGCACCGCTGCCCGAAGCTCACGGCTACGCTTCCTACGATATCCTGTTCGCCGGCCGGTTGATCGAAGACAAAAACGTCGCGCTACTGCTCGATGCGTTCGATGCGGTGGCCGATCGCACCGACGCAACGCTTGGGATCATCGGTGACGGACCGGAAGCCGAGCGGCTCCAGCAGCAGGCCCAACGGCTGGATCATGCGGACCGGATCGACTTTCTCGGGTTCTTGGACGAATACGATCACGTTCTCGGATATATGCGTGGAGCACGCGTGTTCGCCTCGCCGTCGACTCGCGAGGGCTTCGGGATCACCTGTGCCGAGGCAATGGCCGCCGACTGTACTGTGATCGCCGCCGACCACCCCGAATCCGCCGCGAGCGAAGTCCTCGGCGATGCTGGAATGCTGGTCCAGCCCGAGAGAGCCGCGCTTGCCACGGCGCTTGGAGAAGCACTCGCTGGCGAGCGGCCGATCTCAAACCCACAAGAGCGTGCAGCCGAGTACGACTGGGAATCAGTCGCCATCCGGGCCGAGACAACCTATGAGAAAGCACTGCAACAGCACACTGATTGAAACAGTACAAATCTGAGTCCGCGTTTCAGCTGTGGGTCGTGGAGTGATCGGTCACTTCATTCTGGCCTTTTTGCGTTATCTCGTACAAGGCAGTCCCATCATGTATTTTCTCTATATATTCGCCCATATGAAGCGCTTCGAGTCGGCGCTGGATTTGACTGCGCGTGTGCGGTGTTGCGTCAATCAGATACCCTTGGGTGGCGCGTCCTTCAGCGAGCATTTGTAGGATGGCACGATCAATCCGATTCAGTTCGGCCACGTCTGTTGTACTCGTTGCCATTCTATTGGCAAATAGGTGACGCGGTCGTATTAATGTTCATCATTGCGTGCAGTATAGCGTGCATAATGCATACATTGAAGTGAGCGGAGAGTATAGACGCAGCTAAGAAGCGCGGATCGCCTGAAGAAAGTCTTCGGGCCAGCGCTAGGACGCTGACCCGCGCTTCTCAGGAGAGAAGCATGTCACAATGCGAACCCGCCGCTATTGAATCCAGCGGCAGCGACCGACGTATCGATACAATCTCAAACGACGGACTGGCGCTCCAGACGCCATCCAGTCGGAGGGGCAGCCAGTGACCCTGCAGTACCACTGCGATACCTACGATCTCACGATCACGAGCCAGTCCTCCGGCGATAGCAGTGCGTTCGAGGCCGACGAGTACCAATGCTGTGAGCGTACCGACCCACTCGTCCACGAGGAGACGACGGGCACGACGCTGTCGGGGTGTCTACGATGACGGCCCGCAACGCCGACCACGTCATCACGACCATCTCGACCACCCCACAGCAGGCACTGTCGGGCACGGCGATCGGCACCGGCTCATTCGCGCAGTGTGCATCGTGTCAGTGCTCGACCGGCGAGGGAAGCACCGTCGCACTGCGGGCCCATCGCTTCACCGACGAGGCCCGCTGGACCACCACCACGATCCACTGTTCGCGCTGTCTGTCCGAGCACGGCACGATCACTACGCCCACCACGGGTGCATACGAGATCGTCGTCGCCGGCCGACTGACACTGCGGGGTGACGCCGCGACCCAGAGCCACCGCCTCGTCTTCACCGCCGACGAGGGCCCCGCGGCCGTACTCGATTACAGCGGCCCCGACGACGGCCGCTGACCGGTGGGCGTCTCGCTCGTCGCGCCCGGCAGGAGCCCCAGCCACCGCTCATCAGCACCGCCCACCGTCCGTTCGGTGGGACCACGCGCCAGCGAGTGGCTGCCCGACCTGCAGGAGGCGTTGCTCCCGACGGCCGTCCGGACGGTCCGCGAGCTCGCACACGCCTACGATCCACGAATCCTGCGCGACGAGCGCCCACGACTGTTCGCCCGCGAAGTACTCCACCAGCAGTACGACGTCGGGACATGGCGCAGTAGCTACCCCGAAGCGATCACGCGATACACGCTGCGCTACAGTGACCACGATCCCAACAGGCTCAACGAGCACGAACAGAAAAAGTACGATGCGCTCAAAACCGACCTTACCACCGTCGGCACCGGCCGGGATGCGGTGAACTCCGGGCTCGACATGGTGGAGGAGACAGTCGTCCCCCTTCTTCAACAAGCCCGTCCCCAGCCCACGGTCGTACTCGTCCTCGACGGGCCAGCGTGGACGGCCGTCGCCGATGAGCGCACCGCCGCCCGCGCACTCGATACGATCGCACTATTCAGCGAGGTCTGTGAACTGCACCTCGTCTGTTCGCCACGCCTCAGACAGCATCTCGACCGCCATCATCCCGAGTGGTGTGACGAGCATCTCGATCTTACTCGCTCACGGGATGGGTGGGGGCAAACAGTCCCCGGTGCGACGAGCGAACGGACACGCAACGAGGCATGGGCAACGGTCTCTCAGTTCGATCCCGACGGCGGTCGACTCACGATCCTCGAAGCACTGTCGTCCGACAGCGATCGCACAGTCCGCGAGCTCAAAGCCGACCCGGAACTCGCACTTGCAGACGGCACGATCGATCGGTACGTCCGCGAACTCGCCGACGACCACAACCTCGTCGCGATCGACAGCCGGCCGACGTCAAACCACGTCACACTCACCGAAACCGGCACAGCGGCCACAGCGCTGCTCGGGCCTGACGGACGGCCCCACCATCCCGATCAATCCCGGTTCGCAAGCGATCGTACGCGCACCCATCACGACCCAACAAGTGTAGTGTGTCGTGCCGACCGTGACGAGGAGTCCCCCACCACGACCGACGACAGCACCGCCGCCGACCACACCGACGACACAGCCCCGGCCACTCCTTCCCACTCGTCGTCGGCGTCGGCGGTCCCTGAGAGCGCACCCACCGCCGAAGAGTGGCTCGCAGACACCGACAGAGCCGACGAGAACGGCTACGTGCAGTGGCTCGACGGGCCCGACAATCGTCTCGACGCGTGGACCATGCACGAACGCCTCCGTGCCGGACAACGCTGTGCGGGCGTCACGGTCGTCGACGATCCGACCCAGCCGTTCGACGACGGCGAAGTGAGCTACATCAGCTGTTTCGACGATCACGCCCAGGTCGTCGTCCAGTGGGGTGGGGCCCTCCCCACCCTGGTACGGATCACGAGCGCCTTACTCAGCGAGCGGATGTTCGAGACGGTACTCACACCAGCCACCGTCGGCGATGATCTCGACGCGCTGTACGATGGCACACTCGACAGTGCAATCGACGACGTCCTTCGCCTCGGCGCACAGGTCGGCTGGTTCAGCGAGGACGAACACGACTACGAGGGCCTGCGCGAGCGTTACGGTGCGGTCCGTCGCCGGCTCCTCGCACGGCTGAGTACCCTCGATCGCGACGACACCGACGCCTGGAACGAACTCTGTCGGGACGCCCACGGCCTGCTCGCATCGGCGACCCAGCTCTACCATGCCAGCGATATCGATCTCACGATCCACATCCGTGTCCCCGACACCGCCACGCTCCGAGCGGGCACACAGCGCCATCAAGAGTTCTGTGACTTCTTCAAACATACCGTGCCGAAAAACGCCGTCTACGGCGTCCATTCTGCCTATCGACTGCTGTACGAACAGCGCGTCGATAAGCTCAAACACCGTCTGAGCTACGCGTTCGACGACGACCCGACGGCCGAACTCACCGCCTCATGGGTGGTCTCCGGGCCGACCGCGACCACGTTCCGTGAGGATATCGAGTCAGCCATCGCAACGAACGCAAGCGACGTTCGCGAGGTCATCCAAAAGGGCACCAGACGCGGTGTCGGCTTCGAGATTCCGGTCGTCGAGGGCAACAGCTACGCCGCCCTCCGAGGAGTACTCGACCGACAAGCGGATCGGAAGGGGTTCACCCTCAAACCCGCTGCCCGGCGCAACATCATCCGCCTAGCCACGGCAACACTCGGGACGGAACCGGGGCGCTGTTCGCCGTATGCACTCGCCGAAGCGTTGCTCGCGATGGCGCGTGCCCACCCGACGGCGACACTTGCGCCCACAGACGTCGCGTATGGGCTCACGCAGCTGCCCGCCGAGCGACTCGTCCCCTCGCTGCCGCCGACGATGCAGTCGGTCCTCAAGACGCTGCTCGTCGCCGACGACCCGCTCGGGCGGTCGACGATCGCCGCCCGCGCAGGCATCTCTACAGCGTCCTATGACCGCAACATCGACGAACTGGCGGCACTCGAGATGGTTGAGGCCACGGGCAACGGCGGCCACAGAAAATGGCAGGCGTGGGCCATTCCGTGGTGGTCGCCGATATCCGAGAGCGACACGCCACGAACGGCCGAAAGTGACGACAACGCGGTCGCCCGGCCGACTCGCTGGGACGATACAATCTATCGAATCGTATGCGCCCTCGATTGTGACTACGACGATGAGCTGTTCACCCAGCCGATCGATGTCGACGAGGTGTTTGCGACACTGCCGCGACTGGACCGGTGGCGCGGGTTCATCGAGGCCCACTACGGCCGAGGCGCAGCCAGCCCGATCGCTGAGACAGACAGCGACAGCAATAGCGATCGCCAGTCAGCAGACGGGCCGATTGACACCAATCGCACCGTCGAGATCGGAGCGCGCCCTGAAACGAACAGCCCCAACGGGACACAGCTCACGATCACACACTCCGACGATCCAGGGTCAGTTTCTCCGCCCTAGGATGGAGCTTGCAGGGGAACTCCCGCTCTGCCCGTCGCGGCTGTCGCCGGAGGCAGATGAAGGTGTACCCGACGATCCCGCGCTACGACCATCCGGCCGTCCCGATGTCCGCCGGCGATCCCTGAGATCGCACCGCCGACTCGATACGGCTCGGACGCTCGTCAGTCACCCCAAACCGCCTCATTGCAGTCGGTGTGGCGGCGACCCATGGACCGTCGGCTGGCGGTTCGCAACGAACCGGACGCCGACACAGCTGTGTTCAATGATATACATTTCCAACTTCTTCAATTTAGTTAAAATAGAGTTATAATTGTCTAATTTATATAATAAACTTTATATATTCACATAATGTAGTAAATGTGTAGGGCGATGAACCGACCGACCCGAACCCACGACCGTCGAAACCGATGACCGAATCAGAACACGCCAGCAACGAGTTCGATGAAGGTATCGCCACCGACACCAGCAGTACTGCCGATCAACCACGGCAGTACATCAGAGTTTACCCGAGCGAGGACGGCCTCGACAGGACCGCCGTCGAAAGTCAACTGCGGCACTTGCATGAGGTGCTCCAGGTGCCGTCGGATGACACGGGCGCTGCAACCATCGAATGTCTCCTCGTCTCGAGGGGCAGTCCCGTAACGAGGGTGGAGTACTATTTCGGCATCGAAAACGGCGATCTCGGCACGCTCAAACGGGAGCTTCGGGGTGTCTTTCCCGATACCTACGAACTCAGAATCGAGTCGCTATCGCTCGCCGAGATCGGCGATCCGGACGGGATCCGGGCGACCAGCGACGAGTCGTTCACGCGGCGAGACGAGCCTCATATCGCCGGTGTCGAGTATCACGCACGCGCCGAGCGACGCAACGACTGGCAGGTGGGATTGGACACGCCTGACCCAGCGGACGGGGGAACGAAAGACGACGGCGGCGACGATAGCTTCGCCTATCTGCCGCTCGCAGGGGTCCTCGAGACGATGGCGTCGACGTCCGCAACGGTCGTCTATCAATCCTTGCTCGAACCGAAAGACGACTGGACCGGACAGGCCGACCGACGACAGGAGAACCTGAAACGGGGTCGTGACACCTTCTTCGACCGAGCGATCGCCGATATCACGTCCGACGACGGGACCGATCACGAGATGACCGAGGCCGAACAACGACGATCGACTGCAGTCGGCGAGCGCGAATCCCACCGTTCGTTCGAGACCACCACCCGTGCAGCAGTGATCACGCCATCGGACGACACCGAAACGGCTCGCCGAGTCGCCGAAGAGCTCGCCTCGGCGTTCGGCTCGATCAAGAGTCGATCCTACGCGATCGAGGGGAGCGTGTTCGTCGATAACGATCGATTCCTCTCGCCGCATCTCAAAAGTACGATATTTAGCTATCGAGCAGGCAGCCGTGTGTTCGAGGCGATGCGTAATCGGAGTGTGCATCCGCCGGACACCGATCGCACACTGACGCTGGATCCCTGGACGGAAAACAGGAGTCTGGGGACCGTGGCCGACGCCCGAGAGGTGCCGTATTTCTGCTTGCTTGGCGGCGAGACCGTGACCGCCGAAGGCAATCGCGCCCTCGATATGACGCCCGGTGAGCGGACCGTCTTGCCGCTCCCGCCCGACGACCGACTCGCCATCTATCGAACACCCGGATTCACCCTTGGACGGCCAGTAACCCAGGACGGCGTCGTCACCGAGACGCCGATCGCTGTTCCGCCATCGGTCCAAACCCAACACATTCTCATGAGTGGTATCACCGGTGCCGGGAAATCGACTGCCCTCGTTACCGGAGCTCTCGACAACCACGAGGCGACTGATGGTCTCGATATCCTCATCGATCCGAAAGACGGCGGCACGGTCGACAAGTACTTGTTGGCCCACTTCATCCGTCACGGCGATCTCGATGATGTGTATTACTTCGATTGCGCGGAGATCTTACCTGCGTTTTCCTTTTTCGACATTCGTCCCGCCCTCGATGCGGGTATCCCGCGACAGACAGCCGTCGACAACACCATCGATCACTACCTCGATATCGTCAGACAGGTTATGAAGGGCGACAACTTCGCCCGAGCCGCGCGCTCGCCCGACGTGATCCGATATCTCCTCAAAGCATTGTTCGACCCGGTACACGGCAACGAATCGTTCTCTCACCGCGACCTGTACAAGGCCGCCAGACGAGTGAGTGAACACCGGACCGCACCCGCGGTCAGCGACGAGAAACTCGAAGACTCGCTCGAGAGGATCGTGGCGGATTCGTCGGATGGATCCGAAAACGTCATGTCAGGTGTGTTTACCCGTATCGGGAAGATCACCGTCGACGATCGGCTTGCACGAATTTTCGGTCATTCGCCGGACGATCGCGACGACGCGTTCGATCTCCGTGAGTANACCGTCGACGATCGGCTTGCACGAATTTTCGGTCATTCGCCGGACGATCGCGACGACGCGTTCGATCTCCGTGAGTATCTCGACGAAGATGCGCTTATCATCATCGATACCAGCGAGGTGCGGCCACAGGCCCAGCGTGGCCTGACGCTTGTCGTCCTCTCGGAGCTGTGGACGGCGCTCAAACGGCGCAAGCGCGAGAGCGAACTGATCAGCGAGCAGCCGCTCGTCAACCTCTATCTCGATGAGGCCTCGACCATCGCGACCTCCGATATGCTCGGCAAACTGCTAGCCGAGGGCCGCGGATTCAACTGTTCGCTGACGCTTTTGACACAGTATCCCAAACAGTTCAGTCGAGAGGGGACCGAACGGAACGTTCAGGAAGAAGTGCTCAACAACATCGGAACGTTGATGATTGGTGGCGTTCCGCTCGACGAGCGGCTCGCCAAACGGCTCGCAACCCATGATATGGATTTCCGGAAAGTCGGCAGCCGACTCCGTGCGATCAACGACGGCCGGTGGATGCTGAGACCCCGATCGCCGCACAAAAAGAACGATCCGGAGCTGTTTCTCGGTCACTCGGCATCGCCACCGCCGGGCGATCCGGCCGGCGATCGCCCAGCGACTGACGAAGAACTGGCGGCATACCAGAACGCGCGCCCAGCGGCGGCCGAGCGCGCTGGCGACATCAGCCTGAAAATCAAGGAGCCAAGCCTCGCCGAGACCGACGAGCAACCCGCCGACGGCGACGCGGAGCTCCCGCGCCTCGACAGCGCACTGCCGTACACCGAGCGCCTGCCCACCTGTGTCGAGTACATCCCGGAAATGCACGCGCTCAGATGTGCGGCGTGTCGGAGCCGTCACAGTCCGGACATCGATGGGATGCGTCGGGCGATCGAGTGCTGTCACAGTCTCGCGGAGATCGATCGCGATGACGTGCCGATCTGTGATCTCGATCTCAAGCTCACGCCCGAGGAACGCGCCGCCGCAGCACAAACCGACCGCCAGCTGTGTTTCCTGCAGGCGGTCCACAACGCCCAACAGCAGCGCTACGACCCGCTCGAATATGACATCGCTCGTGATAGTATGGTCAGGTTGAAAGAGTATCTCGGCATCGACAATGAGGCGGTCAAAGAGCTCACTGATAACGATCTCATGCACCGAGACACCCATCCCCACCTGCTGTACTCGGTGACCGCCGACGGCCGCGATGTGATCGGCGAGAGCCATCGTGCAGGGCTCGATCACGGCGATGGCGTCGGTGATCTGACCGAATCGAGCCAGCATATCTTCGCCGTCGAGGTCGCACGCCGATATCTCGAAGCGGCGTACGTCGACAACGACGATGAGGCAGCCGTCGAGACGCGACTGTACTACGGGGTCGACGACGGGCATCGCCTCGATCTCGTCGGGCTCGATGCCGACGGCGAGGTCGTCGTCACCGTCGAGGCCGAACGCAGCAATAACGACAAAGGGTCGGCCGTCCCAACTGACTTCGACAAAATGGCTGCCACCGGCTGTGAGGACGCCATCTGGGTCGTGATGAGCCGCTCGGACGGTCACGATGTCCTCGCCGCGCTCAACGATCCCAAAGACGGCAACCAGCGTGTTGAAGATACCTACAGCAGACAGACACCACCCCAGCAGTTCACTATCGACACTGCGGGTCTAACCGACGTCTTCCCTGTCGAGCATCTCCGCGACGAATTCGATCTCAAAGAGGCATGATGCTGTCCATGAAAACGACAGTTCATCTATAGATGAGCAAGGCGAGTGCCTCGGGGCTTGACCCCGAGGTGGTTCACACACCAGCACACCCACCGTTATCACCGTAGAGAGCGTACCAACGACCATGCCCGATCGAGACTAATCACCGAGATATCTTTTGGAAGTTGAGGAACTTCTCAGCCCACTTCTTTGCAAAGCTAATTCGTTGTGTTATTTGCTCGAAGACATCTCTAACGAGTTCATGAAACTCCGCTTCGTCTTGGACGATGATCGGCGACATCGTCCACTTCAGCTGGTCCCAGACTTTCTCGATCGGGTTGAGATGCGGTGATCCTGACGGGAGGAACACGAGGTCGATCCCAAGTTGATGCGCACGCTTACGCGTGTACTCGCAGATGTGGGATCCGTGCTTGTCCAAGACGAGCAGAATCCGCTTGCCGGGATTCTGCTCGCGCACCACCTCTAACACCTCGCAAATCCGCTCTTTCGTCTCGTCTTCAGTGAACCGCACCAGACTCTCTCCGTTGAGTGCGTAGAACCCAATCGCAGAGTCCTCGGTCTTGACCAGCGGACGTTCGATATGTGGATCATCGACGTACCAAACACGCCGCGAATTGTCGTACGGCTGGGGCTGTGACGCGTCGAGAAAGCCGAGGACAGTTCCGCCATCTGTACAGACGTCTTCGTCGACGACCCAGCCGTCTTCGCCATCACCACCCTGCTTGTTGTGAGGTTCATCATCGTCCTCGTCGAGCGCGTCATCGACGCGCTCTTCGAGGATCTCGTCTGGATTCTCTGGACGGTTCGGCCGCTTTGGGCGGGGTTTTGCGTAGGACAAGCCAAGATCGCGAAGGAATTTGCCGAGGTAATCTGGGTGGTATTCGACACCGAATTCTTCGTGGAGAAGGTGCTGAATCTCCTGTGATTTCCAGGGCTGGCCATCGCGGAGGAGTTCGAGAAGTTTGTCTTGTTTGCTCTATTGAAAATGGACGACGGCGACGGGATTACTCCGTAATGAGTTTGAGGAAACGAGGTCGAGAAGTCGATTATGGGAGTCGCGC
>NZ_AOME01000065.1 GCF_000336935.1 Halococcus salifodinae DSM 8989
CGAACCGATCGGGATCGTGAAGATATCGAATGAAACCGGCTACGAGCATCACAAGGTGCGCTATTCGTTGCGGGTGCTCGAAGAAGAGAATCTGATCGAACCCACCAGTCAAGGAGCGACGACAACCGACCAAACAAGCGGATTCGTGGAGGAACTCGACACCAAAACCAGCGGTATCAGCGAGCAGCTTGACGGCATGCGGCTCGAGAATACAGACGAGAGCGTCCAGTAGGTTCGAAATTGAGGGGAAGGAGAGGAGGAGCGCACAGTACACG
>NZ_AOME01000066.1 GCF_000336935.1 Halococcus salifodinae DSM 8989
GATATCCCAGACGACCGACGCGGCGAAGCACTCGCGCTCGCCCAGCAAAAGCGCATCGAGGCGGGCGCGGAGTACGCCAAGGAGGAACACTTTGAAGCCGCCATCGAGGAACTCGGCCTTCCGATCGAACGTCACGACTTCCCATCCTCCTGATGACCACAGGCAACGAGAGAATGACACTGACTGAGCGCATGTTCCGAGCACGTTCAGCCACGATGTCTAAACGAACACAGTCTCACCGTCCATTATACATGACTACTACTCAACTCAAGCGTATGTGTGATGCATTGGGGAGCTTACGTCGGTGGAGACTATTCACACCTGCTCTGGAATTGCCGCGGGTTTTATTCCGCTATGGCGCAACACAGGAAGAGGGAGAAATACCATGACAAACGCAACTGCAACACCGAGCGAACAGTTACTCACACGGGAGAACTGTGCGATAACGTTCATCGACCACCAACCGGAGATGGTACTCGGAATCAATACTATCGATACCGTATCACTCAAAAATAACGTCGCTGGCCTTGCCAAGACGGCAGATACCTACGATATCCCGACCGTCCTTTCGACTATTGGTAGAGAACACAATGGACCACTCTTCGAGGAGATTCGAGACGTCTTCCCGGACGAAGAGGTGATTGACCGCACGACGATGAATTCGTGGGAGGATGAGGCGTACGTCGAGGCTGTCGAAGCAACAGATCGTGATCGGCTGGTCATGGCCGGCCTCTGGACGGAGGTCTGCGTTTGTTTTGCCGCACTGTCAGCACTGGAAGCAGACTACGACGTGTATGTGGTGGCCGACGCCTGTGGGGGGCGGTCGACCGCCGACCATGAACATGCCCTTGAGCGGATGGTGAACGCGGGCGCGACGCCGGTCACCTGGGCCCAAGTCCTCTATGAAATTCAGCGTGACTGGGCCGCCGACGGTGCCAGAGAGGCTCACCAGATCTCCATCGACCACGCTGGCGACTTCGGAATGGCCGTTCAATACGGCGACTTCTTGGAGGAGTGACGCGATCAGTCTCCAGTGTGCAGAACGATTTTCCCGCGCGTGTGTCCTTCTTCGATCTGCTCGTGAGCTTCGGGCGCGTCCGCTAATGGGAGCGTCGTACTAATCGTTGGTTCGACCTCCCCAGCGTCAATCAGTTCACTGATTTCAGAGAGAATCGCCGCATCCGGTCGCACACCGACCCGTCGAGCGTGAACGCTATACTCTTCGGCCTGTTCATCAGAGATTTCACCGACGAGCGCAGCGAGAATGCCCCCCTCAGTCAGTACCTCATATGAGTGCTCGCGCGTGTCGCCCCCAATCGCATCAACGACGAGATCAATGTCATCGAGTTCCTCCTCGAAAGAGGTCTCGCGGTAGTTGACGAACTCATCGGCACCCAGATCGCGCAGGAACAGCTCATTGTATCCAGATGCCGTTCCGATTACGTGCGCACCCTGCGATTTTGCGAGCTGGACGGCGATATGGCCGACTCCCCCCGCAGCCGCGTGAATAAGCACTCGCTGGTCCTCCGAGAGCTCGCCTTTATCGAACAGCGCCTGCCACGCGGTGAGTGCGACCATCGGCACGCCAGCGGCTTCAGTATGGTCGAGTGTCTCCGGTTTCTCGACAATTTCGTCCGCGGGCACGGCAGCGTATTCGGCGTCTGCGTTCCCCGGTTCCGGAAAGCCCACCAATCCATAGACCGCACTATCTTCTTCGAACTCAGTCACGTCTGCTCCAACAGCCTCAACAGTTCCGGAGAGATCCCAGCCAGGAATCCACGGAAATGGAATTTCACCGAAATTTCCTTCGCGAACGGCTGTATCGACGCGATTGACCCCGGCTGCATGGACGCGAACTAATACCTCGTCAGCGGCGGGTTCTGGCTGTGGCGCAGTTTCGTACTGGAGTACGTCTGGCCCACCGAATTCGTGGATGCGAACTGCGTTCATTTCCTCCGACATATGTTTGTCTCTCCAACATAGAAGGAGAACTCACATCAGCAAATAGGTGACGGTGAATACGGTGTTTCGGCGGGGATTCGCAGTACCCTGCGCTTGCGAAACGACTGGACCGTCCCGTCACCTCGGACAGTCATCAAATCATCCATCGGGATTCGACTCATCTTTTCGAGTGTCAGCATCTGATAACGAGTTCCGTTGTGATATCTCCAAGACAGGTTTCTCATAACGACTCGTCGTTCAGCCTGCGCGGAGTCTGTTCCGGTGTTCGGACCATACCGTCTCGTAGATCGCAAGTCCAACAAATAGCACAGTAAGGATTGCGAGAGCAACGATGGCGGGAACTCGCACCGCTACGGAGATCAACACGAGGGTGACGATTGCCACGACGAGTCGCAGGACGCTGATGTTGCCGTGGTCGCGGAATCGAAAGGCGTTGTGCCCGAGCAAATAGAGCGCACCGCCACCAAAGAGCGCAACGGCAGCGATTGTCCCGAGCGGATCGCCAGTATGTGCGAGGGTCTGCTCGATACCGAGCGCGATGAAGATGATGCTCCCGACCATCAACAGGTGGATGTAGCTATACGAATCGCGCGCCATCCGTGTTTGTTCATGACCGCTGGTTTCGGCGAGCGTTCGCTCTGCGGCGAGCACGACATAGTCGAAATACAGCCACCACAACGCGATGACGAGGACGATGCCGAACAGGGCGGCGAGAACGACACTGAAACCGAGTTCCAACCCCTCCGCCCCGACACCAATCGCCACAAGTGACTCGCCAAGCGCGATGATGAGGACAAGACGGTGGCGTTCGACGAAGTGTCCGACGTTGATATGAAACCCCTCGACACTGCGAACGAACACGATGCCGTAATCGATGGCGAGTGCTGCAATCCAGAGTATGCCTTCGAGCGGCCCATCGAAGAACCCGGCGACAACGAGCAGTGCTGGGCCACCCAAAAATCCCGGTGCGGCCCGA
>NZ_AOME01000067.1 GCF_000336935.1 Halococcus salifodinae DSM 8989
CTTATTGACGTTCAGAAAACGGTCGATCCAGTCGGCAGCGAAGCTAAGGCGGTGTGTCAGCGTGAGGAACGTCCTCTCGATGAGAGCGTGGAAGTCGTCCGCGCTCTCGGTCGAAATCGGCGAGATCGTTCGTTTGAGACTATTCCAGACGGGTTCGATTGGCTGAAGATGCGGCGATGCGATAGGGAGAAAGATCAGCGTTATTCCCAACTCCTCCGCTCGCGTGCGCGTGAACTCAGAGGCATGCGAGGAGAAGTTATCCAAGACGAGCAGAATCCGGCCGGTCGGATTCTGCTCGCGGATCGCTTCGAACACCTCCACGATCCGCTCTTTGTGAAGGCTCTCGATTGATTCCAACACGCTCGTTCCGTTGATCGCGTAGAAACCGACAGCTGCGGTCTTCACTCGCGGCATGTGTTTCACGATGCGTGGCGTACCGAATCCCCAGAGCCGATGCCGATTTTCAGTCGGCATCGGCCACGACTCATCGAAAGAACCCAAGAACCGTCTCACCGGGATCAACGGCCTCCTCGTCTTCCTCCTCGCCGAACGCCTTGGCGAGAATCTCTTCTGCATTCTCTGGTCGAGACGGCGTTTCTGGCCGTGGGATCGCGTACGACATCCCGTACACGCTTCGACAGAGTCGCCGAACGTGGCCAGGATGGTAGCTGACACCGAACTCGTCCTCAATCAACCGTGTGATTTCGCCGGTGGTCCACGGTTGGCCTTCTTCGAGGAGTCGCTGGAGATCACGTGACTGCTGATGTGAGTGCTTCGGGGGCCTGCCGCCCCCGAAGCGTGGGATGAGGCCAACGGGTCCATATTGGTTCCAGCGTTCGAGCCACTGACTCCCGATGCCGCGACTCGCGCCAACGCGTGTAGCGGCTCCCTTGATCGTATCTCCAGTGTAGAGGTTGCTGATGAAGCAGAGTCGGCGGACGACTTTCGCGTCGTCCGCCTTCTTGATCTCCAATCTCAATTCATCGTCAGATAGATGTCGTTCAACGACAGCTCGGCGCGTTCCCATTCGGAAAGATACGTCTCTGAAGGTCAAGAACTTGCGCTAGGTCCTAGTCCCCCGCCGCGGCGACAGCCGCACACCGAGCAGCAGCTTCGAATCCAGGTCGATCGCAGCGTACAGCCAGCACCACTTAGTGCCGACCTGTACCGCGGTTTCGTCGATGGCGACCCGCCGCGGAGCACTCCGCGGCGGGTCGGGCAGGTTCTCTGCGAGGCGGTGGACCCCACTGGAAGACCGCTTGATGCGACCGCTCAACGCTGAACAGCTCCAGCACCGCGGCCGTCTCCCGCAACGACAGCCCCGCTGAATGGAGGCGCACCCCGAGCGCCCTGGAGTGGTCTGCGTAAGAAATGGATACTGGTCGGAGTACAAACCAGCGAACTCACTCCGGTCGTTCGATTTTTCGCCCCGTAGAAGTAGTCCCACGCCTCCACTATCCAAACGTTGCGCAGATGACTCACGGGCGTCGGGGTGCTCTCCTCGTCCCAACACTCAATAGATGCCGTGTTCAACGTCTCTGCGAGCAGTTTCTGGATA
>NZ_AOME01000068.1 GCF_000336935.1 Halococcus salifodinae DSM 8989
CCAGCGCGCGGTCACGGCAGGCTTTGATCACTGCCTCTCGATTTTCGCCGACATCGTCGATCGCGGTGCTAGCCTGCTCGTCGACGAACGTGGTGAGCTGTTGGCGATCCTCGGCGGACCACGCCTGCTGGTCGCCGCTCTGGTGACCGCCATTGTCGGGAATCGGCTCGGTCGCGTTGCGCCGCTGGGCGACGTTCTCAGGGAGATGACCTTCGCGAACTCCCCAGCCACAGAACGCCGAGATGTATGCATAGTAGGTGCGCACTGTTCCCGCGGTCCAGCCCTGGCGGGCGAGGTGGCGCGCGTACTCGCGGAGGTGGCCCGAGTCAAGCTTCTCGAACGTCGTCACGACGTCCTCGTGATCAGCGAGGAAGTCGATGAACCGGCCGAGCTCCCGATCTGCATCCTGGCGGTAGTTCCCGCTCTCGCCGCGCTGACCTTTCCCCTTGTCCGTCAGGAAGTCCTCAATGACGGCGTCGATGCGGACCACGCTACGAACCTCCGTTGCGTTCGGTCGCCTGGTCGCTAGTCTCGGGACGAGTAACCCGGGTTCTGGGTTGTCGCATCTGGTGTGCTGTGCCAGAGGGCGGGGGTGCCTGTAAAAGTACTCGTCCTTATTCGATTAAGCACGAGTAACGTGTAGGTCTGCCAATTCCACCGATTTCACTTATCTCAGGCCGTATAACCCCAGAACCCGCCCTCATACACTCCATAGTGGTTTATCGAAACTCAGCCAACCGACAAGCAGAGATCAGGCGTTTGGATTTCTACAAACCAACAGATAAATGATAATTCGAATGTGGCTTGCTTACCGCAGATCATTGGCCTGATGGCCCCGTACCCTTACGCTGGCCACCCGACGTCATCAGTTCGTAGCTGAGATTGCCCAGTTGAGGCTACCCCGTTCCGTGACCGTCACGCGAAGAACCGATCTGAGCACATCGGTATAGGCACCGATGTCCTGAGACGGTGTTCCTCGCCATAGCCCTCGGCTCACTGCTGGTCAGTCGGACTGAAGTCAGGGCACGGTGACGCTTTAATGGATAATGAACGATCGGAGAGAACGCTACCCGTCGAGAAGTTCGTCGATCGGCCTGTTTTCGGCCGCTTCGCGTCGGCGTTCGTATTCGTTTTGAGCCCACTCGACAGCCTCCGGCGCGGAATTGAGCATGAGGCCTTTGATACCGCCGTCTCCGTAGACCGTTGCACCAGCGACGGTCTGTTGGGAGGACTTCATCCACCAGAGTGCATATCGGAGGACTTCGTCGCTAACGAGTATCTCTATCTGGCCATCCGCGGCGAGTTCCCGGAGTCGTTTCTCGTCCTTTCGCAAGAGTGGTTGCAGCGTGCCTTCTTCGACGATGATCTCGGCGGAGAGGTTATTCGCCGTCGCGTGTTCGCAGATCAGGTCGACGTACAACGAAATCTTGACGGGAGCGAGTCCGAGCAAGCGCTTCGCGTCCGCTAAGAGATCGACGGCTGGTTGAAGCGCAGCTTCGGGTCCCGCAGGATCGGCCGGGTGAACGTCAGCTCCTTTGAGAAAGGTCGTGCTCAGCGCTGTGGCAGGGGGCAAACTGGAGACGATTTCCTGTGTGTTATCGAGGGCGCTCACGTTCGAGCGATACCTCCGATAGCGAGTGCAGGATAAGGTCCCCAACAAGGTCGGAGAGTATTTGCTGCCGTGGCGCTCGATACAGTCAGCCTCGAGTAATTCGGTTACCCCTCGATCGACGGTCGATCGAGAAGCGTCGATCGCCTCGGTAAGTGCGGGCTTCGCACGCGGTTGTTCGTCGATAGCACACAGGAGTTCACCGCGCTTGTAGACCGTATCCTTCAGCGGATCTGGACTCCCGTGGTCAGGCATTGACATGGTATTTGGCTAGAGCGACATAAATTAGTGCCTCCCTACCACGAGAGATCGCACACGTCGCTCACAGCAGTGCGAGGTCAAGCACCATCGAGGAGTTCATTACCGTAGCCCAGAGGCCAATGCTGAACCAGCGAGAAACGCGATCGGATTGCACCTTCGGTTCGGTGTTCCGTATTCGGAGAGCAATATATGAATAACAGAGGGTGAAGAGCAATAACATCCCCCCAGCCAGAAACAACCCGTAGTAGATATTGATAAGCGCGGCAAGCGCCGTCGAAACGCCCGCGAACAACACGCTCCGTCGAACACCGAGCATCTGAGTAAACGTCGAAATGCCGTAGATCCGATCGTAGTAGGTGTCCGCTGCTTGGTGGGCAACGTGGTAGCCAAAGGCGTACAGGAACACGACAGCCAGCACCGCGATTTCCTGTCCCCCAACGATGGATCCACCAGCGATGAAAAAGAAGACCGCTACGTACCCGACGTCCACGGCGGTGGTAGTCAGATGATTAAACAGCCCTCGTTCTTTGATCCTCGGCGGGTAGGTGTAGACGAACCCTAACAGACACGTCGCCGCGCCGAACCCGAGGTACACGGGCGCATGCATGGAAACCGAGATCCAGCCCCAAAGGGACATACCACCGATCAGCTCGGCGGCAAGGATTGTCATCGACCCCTTGATACTCAGTCGGTCGAGTGCGTCGGGGATGCGGGATTTCTCCGGGTTCTCCCGATCGAGGTCGCGGTCGTGGATCACGTCCGCGACGGACGCTTGCATCTTTGAGAGCATGGCGGCGAGAAAGCCCACCAAAAGCAGGTCCCAGTTCGAACCGAGCGACGTGAGCCCACGCGACGTCGTTGCGAGACCAACGCCAACACCGAGATACGCGAGGTTGTAGCCGATCGTCTCGGGGAGGCGGTTGATCGTCACGAAATCACGGAACAACTGAACCGAAGGTGTGGAACTGGACGTAGAGGTAGCGGTCGGAGTCCCATGGTGTGAAGCCATAGCAAGGCATTCGTTGAAACCGGATATTATACTATCTGTGAACAAAACGTACGTCGCTGAGGATTTTATCATGTTTGAACAGAGGTACGAACGCAAGGTGACTGTTCGTATCGGGAGTGCTTCGAGACATCTGAGAAGAATAGGGAGCACGGCGTGGCACACGCGGTTGGTGGAGCGACGACGGTACTCCGAGGTCAGTTGGTACGAAGGTGGTCGACGACGTACCGGGCGTCCGCCCCGACACCACCGAGGGAGGCCGAAACGAGCGTCGATTGGTACGGCAGGCCGATGAAATACAGTCCGGGTTGTGCCGGGACGACGCCACGGTCGTGAACCGGGTAGCCGCCCCCATCGAATCGGAGTCGCGGGAGGTCGATCCATCCGTAATCGGGCTGGAATCCCGTTGCCCAGACCACGCTTGCCACACCAAGAGGGCGCTCCCCGTCGAGTACAGGCTTACCGTCCTTGACGCCCTGCGTCCGGGCGACCCGCTCGACACCCGCCTGTTGTATCTTCCGCTCAGTGAGTCGAACCAGTGGGTCGCCGCGTGCGCGGCTCCGCTGCTCGATCTTCTTACAGAGCCACGAGTCCGCGGTGATGACGTCGCGCCCCAACCACCAGAACGGACGGCTGTTGAAGACGCTGAGCGGGATCGAGCCGGTTTTTCGTCCGGAGAGGAACGTTCGTCGGCCCGTCGCCGCTAGATCGGTAGCGATCTCGGCTCCGGCGTTGCCAGCACCGACGACGAGCGCAGCCCCCTCAGAAACCTGTTCGGGATTGCGGTAGGCGGTCGAATGGAACTGCGTGATAGTCGGATCGAGTTCGTCGCCGAACGCCGGTACGTTCGGGGTAGCGAACGCGCCGGTCGCCACCACGACGTTCTCGGCGGTGACTTGCCGAGCCTCCTGTTCGGTCTCGACCACGTAGTGTCCGTCCTGCTGACCGAGGGCTTCGACGGTCGTTTCGAGACACACTGGAAGCTCGAACGTCGCGGCATACGTTTCGAGGTAGTCGGCCACCTCGTCTTTTGTCGAACAATATGTGTCGTCTGGTCGTCGAGGCCGAACTCGTTGTCGCAGTCCCCCTCAGCTCCGTGCCAACGTGATTGGCACTGCTCGCGGCTGATGTCAGAATAGATATTGGTGTGACCGGCAACGCGATGCGTCTCCGCGTACTCAAGTGATAGGAAAATGCTTCTCGCCGATCGATATAGATTTGGAGCTCAGTCGTGCATGAACAATCCACCTGCCCGGTTCAGATTTTTGAGATATGGAATCCTTGTAGTACTGATAGCCGCGATTGGAGTTATCGTAATATGACGGGTGGTGATCTGGATCCGAACATCTCCTGACTATATCTCTTAAAAGTCAGTAATACGTATCCATCACAAAATAACCAATCATTCCCTGTTATCTATCTGATAATATGAGGAAATCGCGCTGCTGTTTGCTCAGTTGGGTTTCGGGAATCGTTAAGTCCACTAACTGGTCATATCTGGAAATAAATAACGGCCACCAATGAGAAGTTCAATCGCTATACCGACGAAAGTCATATCGCTAACAAGCACGGTGAAGACGTAGATTAGCGGAATTTCTGTCCCGGTATAAACTGAGAATACTATTAGCCAGAAGCTAGGAATGAGCGCCAAAAATCCAACACCGCCGACCTGCCACCATGGAATTTGCCAAGGCCCTATGTTGGTTTCTTGTTTCAATCCAGATATAACGAAGATGATGCCTGAAAATGCAAGTAAGACGAAACCAGTAGGGTCAATCAAAGCTGCTGCAGGAAAAGCTATTATCGAGAGCAATACTCCATACCAGAGCAGCCACTTTTGTTTCATTTTTTCGATTTCTCGCTAGATTGCTTTGTTCTGGTCTTGCGTGTGGGTTGTTGGGTGTAATGTATTAATTATCGAACACCAGATAATATATACCTTTCTGTATCATAGTACGGCGGATGATTTCAGATGTATCCGTTTTTCTCGGCACAGTCTAAACAGATCACGCATAGACCACCGGTTGCGAGTTGACATCTCACTTTGAGACAATAGACGCATGCGATTGCACCTATACCAGTTGGAGAACCGGCACAAGTGAAATAGCATGGAACACAGTTGCCAGCGACACTCACTACGCAGGCTGCACAAGGAGTGACACACTTCGCCTGTGCATTGATTTTATCCGTCTCATCGGTTACTTTCTGTACCGAATCGACCACGAGATCCGCATGGTCGATTTCGCCCGTCATGCTGGACTCTGCCGCGCCTATAACAGTGACTCGGTACTCTACCGGCGAATCGGGATCGCGCGACATAATGTAGTATCCATCTATATCGCTCCCTGTTGCAGCGACTGAATTTTGAGTTTCAAGGCCTGTTGCTTCGGCAATAGCGCGATGTTCGCTCTCAGTCGCACTACGACGGAAAATCACATCATTATGTTTCGCTATGAGAGCGGCCTCAACCTCGTCAGGAATGTCTCGGTACTGACGAGGCAGCCGGTCCCGGTCGCTGTTGAGGTCGGGGTTGGTGTCGAAATCGAACCGTGCTGTTGTATTACCCTCATCTGTCTCGCCGAACCAGAGTGTTCCGCTGTGAGTCGTTACCTTTGTTGCTGTGAGTCCAGTCCCATCACTTTCGAAGTCATTAAATAGTGTATTGTTGGAAGTGATTTTGAGGCCGTTCAGCTCTTTCCGAAGAGATGCAACCCGAGGGGCCTGCCGGAGGCGTTCGATTCGCTTCTTACTAGCAGAAACCCATTCCGATTCGTCCGCCGATGCCATTCCTGAAAATCCAACAGCGGCACCGGTAGCACCGAGTGCTTTGACGAACCGCCGTCGATTCACTGAACTGTGGTTCTCTGCCTCTGCCGTCTCGTCCGCTCTGTCTTTCTCGGACATCGCACCACCATCTACACCCCCTCACTATGTTACCTCACCGCAGGGGAGATTGTCCAACACTGGCGACCTCATCACGAACGCCCGTCTGTTCATCAGTGATGATTTTCACGTTCCTGAGCGAATGCCCACAGTTGGGAACCATCGGCGTCCATGAGATGAAACCGACGGTCAGCGTAGTCTGCTTCGATGTCAGTCATTGATCGATTTCAGCAACCAGAATACACGGGCGAGAATCGCTGTACGCCCTGCACCGCTGTCAACCTCCTCATCGCCATCGTCGTGAGCGCCCTTCTGGCGATCATCTCGACGGTCGGCGGGCTCGGCGTGTTCGTCCTTTCGGTCGGGGCAATCTACCTGCGCGGGTACCTCGTTCCCGGGACACCCACGCTCACGAAACGCTACTTCCCCGAGCGCGTTCTCCGATGGTTCGACAAAGATACGGACTCGACCGCACCGCTGGGTGACGAACCCATCAACGTCGATCCCGAGCGGGTGCTCCTCGATGCTGGCGCGGTCGAACCGGATCGAGACGGAACCGACCTCCGTCTCACTAACGAGTTCCAGCACGCATGGCGCGAGCGAATCTCGACCGCCGGTGAACACGACCTCAACGAGGAATACCTCGCGGGCGCGCTTGGGGTCCCTCTCCAAACAAACGACATCACGATCGAACGGCGTGGTGAAGCGTACGTTGCCCATACCGATGAGACGGTAATCGGGCAGTGGTCTTCAGGAGCGGCGACCATCGCCGATGTCGCCGCTGCGACTGAACTCAGTAACCGATCGCCTACGTGGGACGAGCTGAGGCCAGCCGAGACTGCGCGCGTGCTAATGAGCCTTCGGGTCTTTATCGAACAGTGTCCTGAGTGCAACGGCCCTGTGCAAGTAGAGCAAGAAGTTGTCGAGTCGTGCTGCCGCTCGTATGATGTGATCGCTTCTGCCTGTCAGGACTGCGATGCTCGCCTCTTCGAAATGGAATGGAACGAGACCGTTGCGGCCGGATCTGAGTCACAAGCAAGCCCCGCCTAAGTGTCGAGTACCCCGTTGACGCACACTCGTTATCGCTTAAGGATTCGTCCGGATCAGCAGGCGCTACTGTCTCCCGCGTTAGCCGGAACTCATGGATCGATGGCTCCATATCCTCGGCCAAGAACTCCGGTATCTGCTTCCGCCACGGTCGGTGCGCGAGCACGCTCGCGCTACCGACCTCGTTGAACGCGACCGATTCATCGACGCTTTTCCGTTCTTCTGGTCGTTCACGTTCGGCACTACCCAATCCAACGGGTCTCTCGCTGCCGTTCAAGACCTCTACAAGGCTTTCACCAACGATTCCGTTGCGTATTCGTCCATTCAGCAGTGGGTTACAGCTGAACTCACCGAGCTACTTGGAGACATCTGCGGCTACATCAGCGTCGAGCTTGGACAAACAGAATCAGCGCTCGAAGGCCGCTTCGAGCGCTTCCGAGATGTCTTCATCTCGGATGGGACCATCTGTACGCTCTCTGCGGAATCCTTCGAGGAGTTCCCCGGATTAGGTGACGATCACGCTGGAGCGAAGCTCCACGTGATCGAGTCGCTCGCCTCGCGAGCTCCGGTCTTTTCGTCGATCACTGACGCTCGCACCCAAGAAACCACGCAGCTCCAGATCGGTGACTGGGTCGAAGATTCTCTGGTCCTATTCGATCTCGGTTACCTCGACTACGCGAGATTGGCACGGATTGACCGCAATGGCGGCTGGTTCGTGAGCCGACTCAACGTCGACGCAAACCCTGAGATCATCGATGAGCTCCGAACCTGGTGTGGTGATACGATCGATCTGGAGGGCAGCCACCTCCAGGAGGTGCTGCCCGACCTCTATCGGCAGATTATCGATTCAACGGGGACGGTCGGTGCGGATCAGGACGATCCGCACCTTCCCTACGATGTTCGAGTCGTCGGCGTCCGCCACGAAAATGACGAGGACGATCACCGGACGGAGGAGGTCGAGGCCGATCACGACTATCACCTCGTATGAAAATCCCGCAGGCGAAACTAGCCACGTACTCGACATTAAATGTTCGGATGGATTCGGTTCATCCGTGAGCAACGTCAAAATCACCGCACAACGACCGGATATAGTTGGTGAAGGACCCGGCAAGCGGAGACATCCTCTTGCGGAGCTGTGGCTGGGCGGCGGGGCGGTTACCGGCTGTCGCTGAATCGGTCCTTACGTGGCTGCCTCCGGTGGATCGAATGGCTCGTTTCGCTTCAGCATGTAGAAGACCGATACCAGGAGCTTCCGAGCCGTTGCTACGATTGCGATCTGATCGTTCTTCTTCTGTTTCAACCGCGTATAGAAATTCCCGAAGTACTCCTCACACCGCACCGCAATCCGCGCCGACTCTACCAGGGCCCAGCGCAACGCGCCTGGGCCCTTCTTGCTGATACTCCCATGGATCTCCGTCTCACCCGACTGATGCACCATCGGATCCAGCCCTGCGTAATTCACTACCTCCTTGTCAGTGTCGAACCGATCGATCTCACCCAACTCCGCCACGATCACCGCAGCCGTCGTCTGCCCAACTCCCGGAATCGTCAGCAGCAGCTGCGCTGCTGGCGATTCCAACACTCGCCGTTCGATCTTCTCTTCCAGCATCTCCATCTGCTCATCCAGTTCGTCGATCACGGCCAGATGGGCCTCAATAATCGTTCGATCAGGACTGCTCAGAGAGAGTTCCGCCAGGAACTCTCGTCCGGTAGGACCGAACAATTCGCTGTCGTAGGTGTTGTTGGTCCGCTTGAGGACCGCCCTGACGCGGTTTTTCTCCGCAGTCCGTTCCTTGACGAGCGACCTGCGTGCTCGGGCGAGATCCCGCAGTTCGCGGATCTCGTCCTCTGGCACGTAACTCTCGGCTATCCACCCAGTGTGAAGCAGGTGTGCGAGCCGTTTGGCATCAAGACGGTCAGTCTTGACTGTCGCATCGGCGATCACCCGGTTCTCTGATGGGTTCGCTACCGTCACGTCGAGATGCTCGTCGAGCATCTCGTAGGCGGCGCGGTAATGACTCGATGCCTCGATAGCCGCCTCACCGCCAGCGTACTCTTCGGCGAGTTCGTCGAGTCGGTTGGTTGGTAGGCGAATCTCCTCTTGCAAGTTGCCGTCGTCGTCCACGACGGCAACTTGCGCTTCGTGGTCGTGAAGGTCGATTCCCAAGAACATGGTTGACGTTTCCGCTGGGGCTGTGGCGTGAACAGGAAAGCCTCGTATTCGTGCTCGGTGGCACAAGATTTCGCTTCTTATCACGGTTAGGACCATCCTGTAGTCGCGTGCTTGATGCACCGATGATAGTGCGGTCTCAACCAGCCCCTGTGTCTCTTGTTCACGCCCAGGGGCTTAAGCGCGGGATTTTCATGGATTCTGTATGCGACGAATCTCCCAGCAGACGCGTTCGCGCCGCGAGAACTCGCGGCGCTGTACAGCAACCGCTGGAGCATCGAAACGGTCATCGACGAGCTGAAATCAGTGTTCGAGTTGGACGAAATGACGGTGCGACGGGAGGCAGCAGTTGAGTGTTTCATGATGGCGGCGCTGTTGATGGTGCTGGTGAGTCGGTATCTACTGCGGCGGGTACGAGCACGGCTCGGACCCGCCTCACAGCGATCAGTCGAGGAGGAAGATCGGATCGAGCCGGTGAGGTTTTCCAAGCGAATCAACCTGTTTAGCGGTGATTTGCTGCGGATATTGGCTGAACAGCTCGGGTATGGGTGGGACGGGGCCGGGTCCGCGATCGTCGAGGGAGCGATCGACCCGAACGTGGATCGCCACGCGCTCACGGAGCGAGTGGCTCACGGAAGCGTCGATCCGAACGTGCGAAACGCGGGTGAACTGGCGACGATCCGGCCCGGCTGACGACCGTCAGCCGAGCCGGGAAAACTTCGTATTGAGTGGCAACGCTCTCGATTAGGCGCGTTTCTGAAGGGAAACCGACTTGAGATCAGTTGACGCCAGCAATATCGATCTTGATTCGTCCCTTCGTTCTCCATCTTTGAGAAATTCTACAGCGATCAGCAGGCCAGATTCCGCACAGAACGTTCATTCTGACCTAAAGCGATAACCAGTGATCTGGACTCCCACGACCAGACATCAACGTAGTGTTTCGGCCAGAGCAACATAAACCATTGCCCGCCTCCATGAGAGATTGTACATGTAGCTCACAACAGCGCGAGGTCAATGACTATCGAAGAATTCATTATCGTACCCCAGAGGCCGATGCTGAACCAGCGAGAGACGCGATCGGATTGCACCTGCTGTTTGGTGTTCCGTATTCGGAGAGCCACATATAAATAACAGAGTGCAAAGAGCAACAGTATCCCTCCAGCCAGAAACAGCGCGTAATAGATGTTGATAAGTGCGGCGAGCGCCGTCGAGACGCCCGCGAGCAACACGCTCCGCCAGACACCGAGGCGTTGGGTGAATGTCGAAATGCCGTGAACCCGATCGTAGTAGGTGTCTGCTGCTTGGTGGGAAACGTGGTAGCCGAAGGCGTACAGGAACACGACAGTAAGCACCGCGATTTCCTGTCCTCCGACGGTGGATCCACCAGCGATGAAAAAGAAGACCGCTACGCACCCAACGTCTACGACGGTGGTTGTCAGATGGTTAAACAATCCGCGCTCCTTGATCCTCGGCGGGTAGGTGTAAATAAATCCTAAGAGACACATGGCCGCGCCGAACCCAAGATACGCGGGCATGTGTATGGAAACCGCGATCCAGCCCCAGAGAAAGACACCGCCGATCAGTTCGGCGACAAGTATCGTCAGCGACCCCTCGATTCCCAGTCGATCAAGTGCATTGGGGATACGAGATTTTTCCGGGTTCCCTCGATCAAGTTCACGGTCGTGAATCACGTCTGCTACGGATGCCTGCATCTTCGAAAGCATGGCGGCGAGAAAGCCCATTAAGAGCATATCCCAATTCGAACCGAACGCCGTGACTCCACGCGATGTCGTTGCGAGGCCGATACCGACACCGAGATACGCAACGTTGTAGCCGATCGTCTCGGGGAGGCGGTTGATTGTTGCGAAATCGCGGATCAACCGGAATAAGGAAGTGGGGCTGGGAGTGCCGTTCGAACTCCCGTGATGTGGGGCCATAGCAAAGCATTAGCCGAGCAAAAATATCACATCATCTGTGGTAGAAATTCACGCTTCTGGGTATTTCATCATGTTTGAGATTTTATATAACTGCGGGATGGGCACTGTTAACTTAGCCCCGCAGCTTCGACCGGCGGTTGATTGTCAAGCGCTTGGTGGCTCCGGAGGTGATTGTAGTAGTAGGCGTAGGCAGTCAGCCAGCGCTCGGCGCTTGGCTGACTGCCGTTCCAGGTTTCGTGAAACCGTTCGATCCGCATCGTGAACGTCTGAAACAGCTTCTCGACGATGTTGCGGTCGGTGTAGTCAAGCTGACCGCTGAGATCAGTCTTTGCGAGAGCAGTCAGATAGCCCATGCCGTCGACGAGAAACTCCGCGTCGGAGACGCGGTGTTTCTCTTGTAATTCGCGGAGGAACGACGTTGCTGGGTCGGTTCCACGATGTTCAGAAAGTCGTGCGTGGAGTACGACTTTCGAATCGATATCGATCGCCGCGTAGAGCCAGACTTCGCGCTCTTCGGCCAGCTGAACCTGTTTTTCGTCGACCGCAACGCGATCAGGTTCGGCGGTGAACGTCTGCTCGTGAGACTCGGCGAACGACTGGCACCAGTTACGAATAGCGGGGCGGCTGCGGTCGACGCCGAACCAGCCTAACATGTCGCGGATTTCGGCGAGTGAGGCGGCTGAAGCATGCAACGCGCACGCCAGCCGGATCAGGCCGGCTGGCGTGCGCTCCCCGTCCAAAAACGGTACAGTGCTGGCGTCCCCATCTGCCAATCGGAGTTCCTCTATCATGGCCCTATCATGTACGGAGGAACTCCACTCACTTCAGCCGACTAAGTTAACAGTGCCGCGGGATGGTCTGTATTAAAAATCTGACACTACTGATGCCAAAAATAGCATATCCTGATACGAGCGGTCGGTCAAGGAACAGTCGGTCGCTCGTGATCAGTTGGTACAGAGATGATCAACAACGTGCCGGGCGTCCGCACCGACCCCACCAAGAGAGGCTGAAACGACCGTCGATTGGTATGGCAGTCCGATGAAGTACAGACCAGGTTGTTCCGGTACGACGCCGCGATCGTTTATCGGGTAGCCACCCGCATCGAATCGGAGTCCCGGGAGGTCGATCCAACTGTAGTCCGGCTGGAATCCAGTTGCCCATACTACGGTCGCCACCTCAAGGGGCTCCCCGTCGAGTACCGGCCTGCCGTTCTTGACACCCTGCGTCCGGGGGACCCGCTTGACGCCCGCCTGCCGGATCTCGGGTTCAGTGAGCCGAACCAGCGGATCGCCGCGTGCGCGGCTTCGCTGTTCGATCCTCTTACAGAGCCACGAGCCCGCCGTGATGACGTTGCGGCCCAGCCACCAGAACAGACGGCTATTAAACAGTCGAAGCGGTATCGAGCCGGTTTCCGGCCCGGAGAGAAACGTCTGTTGGCCTGTTGCCGCCAGATCGGTGGCGATCTCAGCTCCGGCGTTGCCAGCTCCGACGACGAGCGCAGCCCCCTCAGAAATCTGTTCGGGATTGCGGTAGGCGGTTGAATGGAACTGCGTGATGGCCGGATCGAGGGTGTCATTAAACGCGGGCACGTTCGGGGTAGCGAACGCGCCGGTCGCCACCACGACGTTCTCGACGGTGATTGGCTGTGAGCCCCGCTCGGTCTCGATCTCGACCACGTAGCGTCCATCCTGCTGACTGAGTGTTTCGACGGTCGTCCCGAGGCACACCGGAAGATCGAACGTTGAGGCATACGTTTCGAGGTAATCGGCTACCTCATCCTTCGTGGGAAAATGGTTATCCGGAGCTGGAAACGGGAGTCCCGGCAGGCTGCTGTACTGAGCTTGCGTGAACAGTTGGAGTGAATCCCAGCGGTGCCGCCACGCATCCCCGATCCGATCACTGGCGTCGAAAACGACGAATTCGCGGTCGTGCTGGTTCAGATAGTACCCGACGGCCAAGCCGGACTGGCCGCCGCCGATCACGATGGTATCTAGGTGTTGGAATGGATCACCCATGCACGTCGTTGTTCGTAGTGAATGCTGAAATCGTCCGGTCTGATCGGGTTGGTACTGTCCGTCGAGCCGACGTTCATTTCTGGAGCGCTTCACGCTCGGTTTCGCGCCAATTTGCCGCGTTCTCCGGTGTGTCCGTTTCGAGGAGATGATCCACTTTCCGCTTGAACTGGTCTTCGGTGAGTTCACCGCGGGCGTAGCGGTCACGCAACGCTTCGAGCCCGTCGGGCGTGGAGCGACCCGATTCGCTCCCAGTAGCTCGGTTCTCGGCGTAAGGCCTGTTCCGTCGTTCGTCATCACTGATCTCGGAGTCACGTCCGAATCCGGCGTCCCATAGCCGATACTGCTCCGGATCGTAGTTTTCAGGGTCGGACGGAATCTCCTTGATAGCAAATTCAATCACTCCCGAAACCACCATCCCCACCACTAACAGCCAGAACCACGGGAGGTTGGATATCAGTGCAAGTCCTCCCACCGTCACCACGGCAACGATGAGCGTAAACCAGTGGTCTTCGTTCTTGAGCATCTCTTGGGTTGGGTTTTGAGCTGGCATCGTTGGGAGCAGCCTATTTCGAGGAATCGCTGTCCGCGTTAGCCTTCTTGCCGGCTGACGCCCCGGATTCGCCGATTCGTACATACACCGGCACGAGGAGCACTTCGACGACAGCGCCAGCGATAATGAGCAGGGCCATCGTCTGTATGCTCTCAGGGAAGACAGTAACCAACACGCCTACGAGCGCTGGCGTGAGAGCACTCGCCACAGCGTGCCAGAGCTCGCTGAGCAGCACCCCGACAACGAAGATAACAACGGCCCCAATACCGAAGCCAGCGGCTATCGTCGTACTGTCGATGTCGGGGACCCACCGCGCGACCCCGAACAACACGACGCCACAGAGCCCGAAGACAACGGCGACGAGACGGAGTTTCGTGTTCGTGGCAGTATAGTCCATGAATTACTGTTCGATTGAGGGTATTTGGTCTTGAATCTTCGTTCAGCAACACCAGCCACCGGCTCGGCAGCAGATACCTCGCGACGGTATCCCACAGCCGACGAAGCCGATCACCCGACAGATAGCACCCGAAACCCCGAGACAGGCCGCAAGTCCGATCGCACTCGTTACGACCGAGGCGAGTCCACAGATATATGCCGTACCTGACGCACAGCCGACGTCACAGATGAGGGCAGCAAGGAAACGACAGTTGAAGCAGTAAATGCCGTTCGGAGTTACCTCCGGCGTTCCGTCTCCCGTTGAGACGGAGATGTCGTTCGGTTTTCCCTCAACGACGAGCGTCGTCGTAACGAGCCCATCGTTGTTCGTACTCTCTGCCGTGGGAAACTCACTCTGTTGGGCGAGTGACGGAACCTGACTGAGTTCGATTTCTGTCTTAGCTTCGCCGACCGTTTTTTGTTCCAACGTGGCAGTCACGACTTCGTCAGTATTGTCATCTCGACCGATGATGAGGCGATGGTCGCTATCGTGGCGGAGTGGAATCGACACCAACGTGCGTGCGTTGCCACGGTAGGAAGATCGGTGAGCGGTCAGTGAGCTTGGATCTAGCTCGAACCCTTGTTCTCGGATGGACCTGCGAAGCTGCTCGAACTCGTTGGTCCTTGTGAGCGACTGCAGAGCCTTTTCTGCGTCTCCCTCCGTCAGTTCAGTTTGGCTGAAATCCTGTTGGATCGCCTCGTTAGTTTTCGCAGAGGCAGTAGTCGTACCCAGCCCACCGAAGGCTGCGGCCCCTCCTGCAACGCCAAGATTCCTGACGAAGGTACGCCGATTGATCGGGGTTTTGTTCCTCTCGGAACCGCTTCCGTCCGCGTTGTCTTCTTCGGACATCGCAACTCCTCCTACACCCCTTCCCGATGTTATCTCACCGCAGGAGAGATTGTGCAACGTTGGCGATTTCAGCACGAACGCCCGGCTGCTCATCGGTGATGATTTTCACGTCGCTGAGCGAATAGCCACATCTGGGGACCATCAGCGTGGATGAAATGAAACCGATGGTCAGTGTAGTACGCTTCGATGTCAGTCGTTGGGCGCTTACAGCAACCAGAACACACCGGCGAGGATCGGTGTACGCCCTATACCATCGTCAATCTCCTCATCGCCCTCGTCGTGAGCGCGCTTGCGGCGGTCCTTCTCGCCGACGTCAACCTTTGCGCGTTCGAGCCGCCACTGATCGTTGTCGAACGGAACGTCGTAGTTCGCTTCGGCTCGCGCGAGGATGCTCTGGATCGCGGAGTCGGGAATCTCGAAGAACGCGGCGGTGGCGTGATTCGGCATGGAGAATCCGAGGTATTCGGCCTATTTCGCCTGTGAGTAGCCTACGATCAATCAAGTGTGTATTGTCGAAACCGTCGGGCTGTATTGCGATAACTCCATCTCACCAGCACTAACGCTATACCCAGCACACCCGTAATACTCCCGATGCGCAGCAGTCCGACCGAAACCAAACTACCCGTAACGAATTCGAAGAGAGATGCCGGCGCAAGGAGCGCGAAAATCGCGCCACCACCGAGAAGCCCTACTAGTACGGAATAGACGATTATCGCGGTCATACTTGGCGGGACGACCCCTCCGCTCTGACTGATGGTAACCGCGCTGAACCTCGGGGAGTGCATACCAACCGCCGGTGCGAGGCCGACTGCAACCACAGTCAGCACCGCACTGATACACACGAACCCCACCTGTACCTCCAATGGGTATGAACTCATCATGCTTCCGACGAGCGTACACAGAACTGTGATCGGGAGGCCGTATAGTAGTCCTGGAAGCATCAGACCACCCACGAACTGCCGCCCAGAAATTGAGGACGTAAGAGTCGCTGGCAGGACAGTGCCTTCGTCGCCGAGGGGGTTCAACCCGAACGCGGCTCCCGCAAGCCACGGGAAGAACAGCGCACACACGACCGGCACGAGTGATAGCGGGTCGTCGAGTTGCGTGTAGACGACGCCGAAATAGATCCCGAGCGAGACGACCAGTGTGAAGAGAAACAGTAGTCGGCGGGGTGCTCGTCGGAGACGGAGCAGCACCAGTTGCGCCACCCGCTGCGTCGGCCGCCCGACAAACCGAGGGATGACGAGCGGCGAAATGCCAGCGGCCAGCGTCCCGCTGTCGTGAGATCGGGGCTCAGGTGCAGTGTCACCGTCATCGCGGGTTGCACTACCGGGATCGGTCACCCAGTAGGTGCCCGCGAGGTGCTCGACGACGAGAGTCCCACCACCGATCACGACGAGGCTCCCGAGTACGCCAGCCAGCGCGCGACCAAGCGAAGCCGAAACAGGTGTCCCCAAACTGGCCAGATCGACGAGCCAACTGGTCGGGAGCCACACAAACGACGTCACATCCCAGACGGCCGGAATCTCCCCGAGGAATTGGATAACGAGATACGCGATTACTGCGAGCAACACGAGTTGGACAATCAGCTGTCCCTGTTGGGTGGCAAACCTGCGGGAGCGAGCGTTCACGACCAGATAAACAAACCCGAGAGCGTACCCGACGACGGTGGCACTCGCCGCGAACAGGCCGACAGCCAGCGGAACCAACAACAGACTCACCGGAGAGAGAAATGCATACCCGACGACGCCGACCAGCAAGACTGTTGGCAACACGAGGAACAGACAAGCAGCGAAAAATTCCGTGAGGAGCATGCTGACGGCCGCTGTCCGGGTTGAAACGGTTGTGAGCACAAATGCCTCAGCTTTTGGCCGCCGCCAGTACAAGAGTGCCCGCTGACCGAGAAACCACACTACACCCACCCACAAGGCGCTCACGGTCAAGCGAACCTCATTAGGAATCGAGATCGGGGCGTCGAGTGTTCGCAAGAGTAAGGCAAAGAGAACGCCCATACCGCCGAGGAAGATTCCGAGAGCGATGCCGGAGACTGTGAGAAGACGGATTTGGTATGGGTTCCGTCGAAGCCCACGGAGTATTCGCCGGACGCCGACGATCCCTAGTTGGATGCTGTGCCGCATCCAGTTTGCCTCAGTCATACTCATCAGCCTCTACGGTGTCGGATTCGTCGCTCGTCAGGTCGAGAAACGCCTCTTCAAGCGTTTGGTGGTCACCGGTCTCTGCGCGGTGCGTGAGTTCAGTCGGTGTGCCTTCCGCGACGAGCTGTCCCTCGTACAGGACGCCGACTGTGTCAGCTACTTCCTCGACGACCGGTAAGATGTGGGTCGAGAGGAACACCGTCGTTCCCTCGTCCGCGAGTTCGACGATCATCTCACGGAGTGTGCGCGCGGCACGCGGATCGAGGCCCGCGGTCGGTTCGTCGAGGAACACGACCGCGGGCTCGTGGAGGATGGCCTGAATGAACGCGGTTTTCTGCCGCATTCCGGTCGAGTAATCCGCGATACGGGTGTTTGCGTCCTCGCGGAGATCAAGACGATCAAGTAACGACTGGATACGGTCTGTCGCCTGGTCCTCCGGGAGGTCACGCAGGCCAGCCGCGAGGTCGAGTTGTTCGTGGGCCGTGAGATTGTAGTAGAGTGGCGGTGCTTCGGGGAGATATCCGATTTGGCGTGTTACTGCTGTTCTGTCGGTGATCGGTGTACCGTTGATAGATGCTGCCCCGCTCGTTGGTTGGGTAAGCGTCGTCAGTATTCGCATCGTCGTTGTTTTCCCGGCTCCGTTCGGTCCCAGATATCCATAGACAACACCTACTGGAATTGAAAAAGTAAGATCGTTGAGAGCGAGCGCGTCACCATACCGTTTTGTTAATCTCCTTGCCTCAACCGCGCCCATACTTTATCTAACATCCATTGTTTCTCAATCTGTATGACGATTTCGGAGGGATATTCTCTTGATGTGGTTTCCGTCTTCGAAGCTCAATATATCCGTCAGCGTGAAATCATCACGTAGAGTACTATTTCTGGGTGTTCAGATGAGGTTTCTACAAGTCGGCAGACAGGTTCCCACCGCAACTGCCGAACATAGTTGGCCGCAGAGCGATGCGAACGGGGCTGTGACCGGGTTCGTAAGGCAGACACCTGTGCAGCCGAATGCACCGGCCGCTGTGAGAACAGTACAGATTGCGGGACATGGGCCAATTTGAGTCTGGATGGGCCCTTCAGCACTTGGTGAACTTGCTGCTGAGTATTGCTGGATGGTTGAGTCGTTCGGCCATCCAGACCCACTTAGTACCAGCCGGTCGACCATCTTGCCATTCTTCTCCACCGGAAGAAGGATGTCTGTCCGCTCTTCGCCGTCAGAGAACCCGTATACTAGGACGGCTTCGTCTTCTCGTACAGTGCCTTCGTCGGCCCCCTGCTTGAACCCGGTGTACTCCTCATTCTGAGAGAGAAGTTCTACTGTCTTTCTCAATTGAGGAGTCCCATGGACGTGGAGAACGAGCTTGTTGTCGGCATCAACCGCGATCACCCCATCCCCAGCAGGTTTTCCACCCACGACCGATGTCTGGTCTTCGAATGCGTCGGACTCATAGTAGCGGATCGTTGGACCCGCTGATTTATCACCGACACCGAGAGTCACGCCATAGCCAGTAGTGCCGCTCTGAAGGGTATACTTGAACACTGAGGCTACTTGTTTCTGTTCACCTATATGTTCAGCGACGAATGCGACTTTTTCAGACTTGTGTGCCGCTTGTACGAGTTGTTCCCGTGTTTCGCCGTGGACTTCCTCCACATCTGGTGAGTTGTCTTCGTCTGCTTCACTGTCAGGCCCACTAGTGTTGGGACCATCTGATGAAGACGCACTCGCTGTTGCGGTTGCACCGATGGGGATCACCCCCAAGGTCATAGCGACCCGGGAGATGAACCCACGGCGACCGCTCGTGAATTGACCGTGATCAGAGCTTCCTTCCCGCATATCTGATAGTGTACTCCACATCTCGGCGCAGCCGCTTCCATCACTAGCGGCTTCGCTTAGCTCGTCTTGATACGCTTCTACTGTTCGGTCGGCATCTTTGCTGGACATTGTCGCACCTTGCACCCATAGTTACACCCCCTCCCGATGTTATCTCACCGCAGGGGAGATTGTGCAACGTTGGCGATTTCAGCACGAACGCGCATTTGCTCATCAGTGATGATTTTCACGTCGCTGAGCGAATAGCCACATCTGGAAAACATCGGCGTGGATGAAATGAAACCGACGGTCAACATGAATGGCTCTATGACACTCGCTGATCGTCTTCGACAGCCAGAATACACGGGCGAGAATCGGTGTACGCCCTGTACCGCCGTCAACTTCGTGATCGCCGCCGTCGCGGGCGCGCTCGTCGCGGTCGTCTCGACGATTACTGGCGTCGGGGTCTTCGTCCTCTCAGTCGGGACGATCTACTTCCGAGGCTATCTCGTGCCCGGTACGCCCACGCTCACGAAGCGCTATTTCCCCGAGCGTGTGCTCCGGTGGTTCGACAAGGATACGAGTGCGACCGCATCATTATCCGACGAAGGTATCGACGTCGAACCCGAGCGAGTCCTCCTCAACGCTGGCGCGGTCGAACCCTATCGAGAGGGAACCGATCTCCGGCTCACCGACGAGTTCCAGCACGCATGGCGCGAGCGAATCTTGACCGCCCGGGAACACGATCTCAACGAAGAATACCTCGCTGGCGCGCTTGCGGTCCCACTACAGACAAGNATACTGACCTCCGCAGGGAACTGCTGATGAGTTCCAGTACGATTCAAAAACGGCTCAAGGCCGGTCGGGAACACGGTCTCAACGAAGAATACCTCGCTGGCGCGCTTGCGGTCCCACTACAGACAAGCGATGTCACGATCGAACAGCGTGGTGAAGCGTACATTGCCTATACCGATGAGACGGTAATCGGCCAGTGGTCTTCACGAGCGGCGACCGTCGCCGACGTTGCCGCTGCGACTGAACTCAGTGACCGATCGTTCACGTGGGAGGAGCTTGGGCCCGCCGAGATCGCGCGCGTGCTGATGAGTCTCCGAGTCTTTATCGAACAGTGTCCTGAGTGCAACGGCCCTGTGCAAGTAGAGCAAGAAGTGGTCGAGTCGTGCTGCCGCTCGTATGATGTGATCGCCTCAGCCTGTCAGGACTGCGATGCTCGCCTCTTCGAGATGGAATGGAACGAGACTGTTGCGGCCGGATCTGGGTCACAAGCAAGCCCCGTTTGAATGTCGAGCGCCTCGTTGATGCACTACCTGTGCGACTCGGTCTTCGGTAACAGTCCTTCGGGATCGCATCCACCACCAGATGAATCCCGAGTGTGCTCGATAAGTGTTCTTTAGATCACACCGAACGGTGCAGTCATATCCATCCCTCACATATGGGGGATGAAAATCGGTCGCTCGCCACACACCTTGTTTCAAGTAAAATAGAATCTCCTGAACCAGTCGCACATCGAAGCTATGGCATGTCTGGATCGCCGGTGATAATCCAGTTGACGATCCGATCAACAATCCTGAAGCCGCGTTTGTTCCACACACCGCTTTCGTCCGGTGCCGGTTTCTCTGGATCCCGCGGAACAGAGGAGTCGCGCCTCGAATGAGCGCCACTCTCGACCGAGCCCAAGTCGATATTCGCAACGCGGGCGACGAGCCGCTCAGGAATAGTGAATCCATTTGGAGTCCCTGCACCACTCGCTCCCTGAGGGAGTTTCTCAGGGTCGCGGTCGATTTTCCGGCTGCCTCTGGCCATACCAGTCAAGAGGTGCTCCGTGGACTTAACTTGCTGTTGTCCAGAGCACTCCTCACAAACAGTCGCTATTGGAGGGTGTCATAGAAAGCGTCACACACGACGACGCAGGGAGTGGAAACTGTGTCTACGAGTTCCCAAACCCTGCAAGAAGAGGCTTCTATCCACGAGTTCTTCAATCTCGTGGCTACCGAGACGCTCGCGTTGTTCGACCATCTTGAGTTCGAGTTTCTCACCGAGTACGAAGTGTTCGCCCCCGCTCGCCGGGGGCGAACACGAGATCACGAGCCCCCGGAACTCTTCCGTGGCTTCTTGCACTGCTACTACAAGAATGTCTACGGTACACGCCCTGTCACCCGCGAACTCCGCAACGATCTCGTCTGGCTTGGCTGTGGCTTCGATCGACCGCCGTCACGCGACGCGGTCGATCGCTTTCTCACCGATCTCGGACACGTCGTTGAGGACGTCTTCACCCGCCTCGTCGAGCAGGCCGCCGTCCGCGGCCTGCTCGACATGACCTTCCGAATCGATTCGACCGATGTAAAGGCGCTTCCGTGGAACGACGATGCTTCCTGGAACTACGATCCGACGGCTGAGGAATTCTACTACGGCTTCGGCTGTACGGTCGTGACGACCGGATCGAAGATACCGATCGCTGCGGAGTTCACCGACGCAAAGCGGGCGAAACAGGAGACGGCGATGCGCGTCACATGTGACGCGCTCGCCGTCAAGCAGCCGATCTGGATGCTGGGTGATGGAGCCTACGACCTGCTTGACTGGCACGACCGCCTGCTGGAAGCAGGGGTCGTGCCGATCGCTCCGTACAACCCGCGCAACACCAATGATCCGCTAGATATCGAGTACAGGGTCGAAGACCGCATCGACAAGTACAGCGACGACGTTCAGCTGAAGCAATCGATTCTGGACGAGACGTACGACCGGCGATCACAGGCTGAACGAACGATTGGAGCCTGTGCCGACTGCGGCCTCGGGACGCTGCGCGCCCGAGGCCGCGTCCATGCGCGAACACAGTGCTACCTCGCGCTGTGTCTTCGACTCGTCGTCGCTATCACCAACTACGAACGCGGAGACAATCCCGGAAGCACCGTGATCACGGTGTGAGATCCATTCTATGACATCCTCGCTATTGGGCTAATCGGGGTGTGATTGGACTGAGTCGATGATCTTTGCCTACTGCCTCGTCAACTAAGCGATCGTTCCTGGCTCCGTCAGATGCCGGTGGTTTTCTTGCATCGTCTCATCACGATTCGGTGTCCGCAAATTGCTGAAGGAATTTCTGGACGTGCTGGGCATCGTGTTCTTCCATCGTGATGTCCGAGATCCAGTTCGCATCAGCTGGCGATGACTCCAGCACGACCCGACGTTCCCGATTCTGAATCGTCCGGACGATCTCCCGTCGGGACTGATACAACTCGACGAGTTCGTGCTCTCTTGCGCGTGCGTAGAGCGACTTGCCCAACGAAGTGAGCGCGTAAACCTTGGCGGTGACGTCGCCCCATTCTTCGAGTCTCTGGTCCCAGAGACCGTGTTCCCGACCGGCCTTGAGCCGTTTTTGAATCGTACTGGAACTCATCAGCAGTTCCCTGCGGAGGTCAGTATGGCGCAGGAAGTCTTCTTCGCCGATCCGGACGATGATTTCGAGAGTTCCCTTCCGTTGTAGGAGGTCAGCAACCTCGGCACTGATCTCGTGAGCGGACTCCTTCTCGGCCATTGTTTGAATCGAACATCTGTTTGCGAAGGTTTATGTGTGGCGGAGGAATACGCACGATTGTTCGAATCAAACAATACGTCGATGCAACGACGGCGGCGCAGATGAGCGTCTCAGTCCGTCGTGCTCGACGATTCGCCCTCGTACCGATCACCACGCGAGTACCGCCGAAAACACCCGCTCGCCACCATGACCGATACACCACTCACTCCCGAGCTCTCGTCCAACACACGCCCGTCTTATCCGATCAAATTTTCACAGCAGTCGAGCGGACGAGCCATCGTCCGCTTTGAACACTCCCGCCTGACCGCCTGCACCAGCGCGACGAGTTACAGTACCGCCGCCGAGCGGTGCGGGGGTCTCACAACGGATGAGTGAATCCTCTGAAGCCCCTCCTAACCTCGCCGCTCGGGCCGTCGAGATGCTCATCGAGCGTGTCGAGGAACAATTCGACGACGGTGTAGACAACCTCAGCCGGGCGATCACCAACGCGACGGTCCCGTTGACCATCGGCGATGACCCGTACGACGAGAATCGGGGCAAATACGGGTTCGAGCAGATGATCAAGGTATACATCTACCGCCGCGTGCGCGGCTTTTCCCAAGAAACAGTCGCTGATCGAATACAGCGACAGCCCTATCTTCAGATTCGGTTCGAGTTCGCCGACGACGTCCCACGTCAACAAACGCTTTCCGAAACCGAAAGCGAACGCTTCACGCCCGAAACCAAGCGAGTGCTCGATATCGCTGCCGAGGCGATCGCACGCGAAGCCGACGACTGCAACGCCATCGTCGAAGAACTCGCACCCAGCCTTCTGAAGTCCGACGACGACTCCGACGAAGAGCCGTCGAAACGCGAGCGCAAGCGGCAGGCCACCCATCAGACCGTGCGGTTCGCGCGCCAGACTGCCATCCCCCATTTCGAGACGAGTCGCGCCGACAACAAGGAATATCTCGACGAGGAGATCTTCGACGTGTTGGCCCGGATGTGCGCGACCACCGGGTCCGCTAACTCCGAAGGCGAGATCGGGTGGCTCACCGACGACGACTACACGCCCGACGGAAAGACCATCCTGAGAACCATCAAGAAGTTCGGCACGCCCGAGGAAGAAGCACGACAGGCGGGACTCGACGACTACCTGACCGACGCCGAAGAACTGCCCGATATCGCCGCGATCCGCGATGCAGCCGTCACCGCGTTCGATCTCTCGACGCGGAACACGATTTCGGCGATCAACGGCGACACGCCGTTCGCCGACCGGGAGACGATCGCCGCCATCGACATGACCTACGAGCGGATCTACGTTCCGCCATGGGAAGACCGTGAAGAAGAGATACCGAACGAGGCGTTCCCGAAGATGGCGAGCGGATACCTGAAAGGCGACAACGATCAGGCTGATGAGGACGACGGGAGCGGTCCGAAGGAGGCCCGATACGGGTTCAAATACGCTACGATCACCCTCGTCGGCGACAACGTTCCGATCATCCTCGGCGTCGAACCCGTCAAGGAAGCGTCCGGTTGGGAGTCCGAGGATGCAGTGTCATACGACCTTTCCCACCTCGTGGATCGATTGCTGACGAAGGCCCAGGAGTTCGTCGACATCGACACGGTGCTGTTCGACCGAGAGTTCTATGGTCACGCCGTGTTCAACACGGTCGATGAGCACAACGTCACGTACATTACGCCGAAAAAGGAGTACAAGCAGGACATCCCATACCTCGACAATCTCGAATCGGATCCGGAAGCGAACGTCGCCGTCGAACATGGCGTGGAGTCGAGCGATGGTGATCGGACTCACGAGCTGAGCATCATCTACGTCCCGTCGCGGAACGAGGACGGGAAATACGCGATGTTCGCCACGAACCAGCGAGTCGAAACGGACGAGGTGGACAGCGTGGTGAACAAATACCGGCGTCGGTGGGACATCGAGATCGAATACAAGGCGATCAAGGATTTCATGCCGCGAACGTCGTCGATGGACTACCGCGTCCGGTTCGTGAACTTCGTGTTCGCGACGCTGATCTACAATCTCTGGCGACTCACCGATTACTTGCTCAAGCGGAAGCTCGACAGACCGATTCGGGACGATCCCGAAATCGGTAGTCGGACGTTCGCCAGATTCATCGGCACCTTCCTGCGAACGGTCGGCTGACGACCGGATTTCGCGGCTGGGTTCGAAATTCGGTAGTGGCGTCGCTACGCAGCAATGTTATTTTCTTCTAATTATAGCAAGTAATAATTATCGTGGCCTGAGTCACTCTGCTCGATCTGACCGCAGAGTAATTTACACACAGACAAGACTAGTAATCTGTATGTTTTTCGCCGAATTCGTTTGTAGTTCGACCAACTGCGAGATTCATGAAGCCCTACACATCTGAGATTTGGATTTCTGATAACTGACAACACATTCATGAATCAGTTCCACGGAGTTCGCTGACTCAATCAGCAGAGCAGTCCGCCAACTACACACTAAGATGGCATTCTAGAAGGGAAATAACTGACACATGAGTACCGAAAACGGTCGTCGTTCATCTTGACATCTCATCACCTGGGTAGGTAAACGCGCAAGCGAATCACGCTTTGCGGTGCGATCGAGACGGCCGACGACGAGTTACGACGTGTCGAGATGTGCGGAAATCTATGTCAACAATCTGGATTTCGCAGGTGTCTATGCATGACGAATGGATCAGACCGACTTCAAATCAAATGAGGGTCAACGAGTCGTCCGAATCGTCGTCGATGATATCCGAGACGCCGTAGACGCCGATTGCGTCCCCGTAGCCCAACTCGTCGACTGCGGTCTCGATCCCATGCTTCGCCGGAATATCGTCAGTGAGGACGGCGACATCCGTCGACTCCGTGTCTCGGAGATACTGGATCACCAATCCGGCGAGGATCGTATCGGTTTTCTCGACCTCGTGTTCGGGCTGACCGGTCTCGTTCGCAATGACGCGTCGCGCGATGTCGCTGGCAGTGACTGCATCCGCATCCTGTGGCGAGGGCGCGTCAACGATATCGGCCCATCCCTCGTCGAGCGCACGGTGAATACGGTCTGTTTCCGGGCCACCGAGCTCGCCGACGACGCGGCGCGGGAGCTGGAGGACGACGCCCGCATTGCGAACCTCGCGCCGGAACCGCTCGTACTTCGGGTTCGATGGACGCCCGATGGCGAAGAACACGTTGGCATCGACGATGACCGATACGTCCGCCGAGAGCGGCGACGAGCGACTCATTCCGACGGCTCACTCGTCAGCATCAGTCGTTGGTGATCGCTCCGGGTTACCGCCTTCGTCGTCGGGGTCGGGGTCGGGGAGGTCGAGCTGGTCGTGAACGTCAGGGAAGAGGTACGCGAAGTAAGGATCGTGGTCGCGGCCCAGCGCGAGCGCTGGCCTGAGCGCGTAGACGATCATCATCGCCTCGGTGTCGCGCACGTCGATGTCGGTAGCAACCATCCGCTGGGTAGTCTTTCCCGCAAAGTGAAGGCCAGCCCCGCGCAGCGCGGCCACGAGCTTGCCGACGCCGTGACGCTCGACGAAGTACGCGATGTCCTCATCGACCTCTTGGAGTCCGATGGCGTGGAGGACCGTCGGCGTGACGATGATCGGGGCGTACTGTTCGAGAATGACCAGTGGCTCGGCGGTCACCCGCTGCGGGCGGGTTGAGTCGTCTCGCTCGACTAAGCCGAGATCGGTCAGCGTATCGACGTACTCGTAGGTGGTCGACTTCGAGAGGGCGAGAGCATCCATAACCGCTGGTGGTGTCACTGGTCCCCTGTAGCAGACGTAAACGTAGACCCGCGCGAGCGCCGGACGATTGAGCAACTGGACGACCGTTTCGAGCTGGGGAGCATTCTCAGCGAGCGCCTCGGGGGTGAGCGCTGCGTCGTCCACCGCGTCGAACGGTGGTGGATCCAACACCTCACCCGTACCGCCATCAGGACAGAGGTATTCGTGATCGGGGGGTAGGTCCATACCCTTAGTTCGAAGTCCATGTACTTCAGACTACCGTCCACGCTCTCGCGTGGATCACCGTCTCCAATCAGGCTGAATCAACGAGCACGTTCGAGCGAGCGAGGTAGGCTTCTCTGTTGATCGCATGACAGCAAAGGGGTGGGGTGCGTCTATTCAGTATTCAAACTCTAAGACCGCCGATCCGGCGTGACGGACGATGTGAAAATGTGGCTCACTAGCAAGATCAGAACTGCCAGATCGTGATCAATTCGGTGAAAGACCGACGCATCGCCGGTGATGCCTCTCAGATCATCTGCCGGAAAAAGAGCGGGCGGCGGCGTCAGCCGGCCGCCCGCGAGAGGTTATGGACGATACATTTCCGTATCATCTCCCGAAATTGCCCGTGCCATGTGCGCGAACGCAGCTTCTCGCCGTCATCGTTTTTCAGCAGCGAAAACACTGTCTCGCTCATCGTCCGCTGATGGTAGAGATCGTCGTCGATCCGGGCGTTGTGCGCCTTCTGGAGCGGTGACTGCTCGCAATGTTTGATCACCGGACGCGTCGATTCTTCTCGGCATCCCTCACGGAGATCACTCCACGAGTACATCTTGTCCCCAAGGAACTCTTGCAGGTCTTCGGCGTTCCGCCGAAAGACCTGCAATCCAATGTGGCCGTCGTAGGCCTTTTTCGTCGTGAAATGAGCGTCCATTATCGCTAGTGACTCCGTGTCGACAAGGAGCGTGGACTTGAGCTTGCGAAACGAGTATCCAGCCCGTTTGCGGTAGTGATAGCTGGCCTGACCTCGCTGGAACCCGCTGGCATCGATCGCTCCGGTACCCGAAATGCCCGCCTGCTCCGCGGAACGGCGGAGCAGGCTCCGCAACTCCCGCGCCGAAAACTCTTTGTCCCAGTTGTGGAAGGTAGTGTGATCCGGCGATTTCTCCAATCCGAACACATCGAGAATGCCGGGCATCTCGTTGAGGTAGTCTTCACAGTGCCGGAGCGGCTTGCCGACCTCTTCGCGGAGCAACAGCAACCCGATTTTGACCCATTCAGCATGCTCGCCGTCGCCGTCTTCGTCGGCGACGGCAGGCGCGTCTGGATCATCCACGTGCTCTTTCCCAATCTCTCGATACTTCTTCGCCTGGTCTCGGAGACGTCCCATATCGCAAGAGGGCGTCCAATTCCCCTGAGCTCAGCGATGTAACCCGCAGAAGGAAGCGGTGATCAACGAAGCATGATTTCTCACACTTCACGTCTGTTCGCCCCCATCGTCGAGAGCGTATTTCCTGCTCTCAACCCCGACGTCACCGTCAAGCATCGTGTCGTCACCGGTCGAAATCGACTGAATAGCGAGCTACACTCCCGTATCTCTGCTCACGGGTTCGTACTAATCCTGCGTGGCCTTCGGTCCCGAGAGACCGCAGGAGTGGGTCGGAGCGAGGTTTTGTATACAAGGGTCATTCGCACGGACGGCTTCTAAACCAATAGCTCTAAAAAACAGTTGAGCCAACATTAACGGAATGAGCTTGGCCGCAGTCACAAAGAAAGAATTCCAGGACGCCATCCGGTCGTACACGCTCCTCGGACTCATCGTGATCTTTGTGGCAATAACGGGATTCTGGGCCGCGATTCACTGGATACCAGAGATGGGCGATCCGGTGACTGGCAATCTCGACACAATAGCACTGCTAAATAGTATGAGACAACCAGCGGTGTATCTCGTTCCGCTGGTGGCACTCGTGGTCGGATATAAAGCAGTTGCTGGCGAGCGTGAACATGGCAGTATTCGGCTGACACTTGGACTCCCAAATACGCGGAGTGACATTTTTCTCGGGAAGATTATCGGCCAAACTGCTGTGGTTTCAGTTGCGATACTATTTGGATACAGTGCTGCTGCCCTTATCGCGTTACTCACATACGATACGTTTGCGCTCGCTGCCTTTGTGGTATATACTCTGCTTTCGATGCTCTATGCGCTAGTATGTATTTCTATTGCAGTTTCGTTTTCTGCAAGTACACGATCGCTACAGCGGGCGATTATCGGTGCAGGGGGGATTTACTTAGTGGTTCTAATACTATGGGACTCAATTGTAGCAGTCCTCACAATCGTATTCGTTGAGAACCCATCCCAGTCAGACACATTCCCAGATTGGCTAATAGCCCTATTCTACATGAATCCATCAACAGCATTTGCTCAGGCAACGAGGGCAGTTATCCCTGCAACCCGTGAAATCACGGTTTTCCCCTTATTAGAAGCGAGCTTCTGGGTTGACTGGTACGGTTTCATTGTCATGGGATTATGGATACTTATCCCACTAGCCCTTGGCAATTTTCTATTCAACAGAGCGAACATATTGTGAAATCCTCCTTCGTCATCAGATGAACTGAGGGATGCCCCACCGTACCGATAGATTAATCCAACCAAGCAGAACCATTCGATATACTGCTATCCATTCCCGTCTGGTATCGCCTCACCCACCAATGTCACATCGAATCACTGATTTCCGCGGCCGCCTGCTCTCAGCGCTTGCCATCGTTGCCAGTATGGCGCTGCTCGCCATCATTACGAGCACTCTCGAACCTTCAATCTCGACGTCAGTTGCTCCCCAACCCCCGAAATCAGCACCAACATCTGGTATCTCACTCCTCGCGCTACTCTACATGCTCCTCAACGCATTCCTCGCCTTCTTCGGGATTACCCTTGAGCCTCCATCCGGCCAATCCTCCGGCGGTTCCATCCTCGAACTTCTATTCATGATCCTCCAAGTCATCTACCAGCATCGCCTTGCGATTATCGTGATTGCCGTCCTCCTCACTGTCGTCGGTCTCCTCTACCAGTATCGCCATCATCTTGCTGTGCCTCGCGTCTTCCAGTCAACGAGCGAAGCTCCTGAAACAGCCGCCCGGTCCTCGTTGATAGCAACCGGGAGTGCCGACTGGCCATCAGACACAGAACCGGAATCAGTCCAGGAAGCCTGGATTGCGATGATTCAACGCGTCGACGACATCGAGAAACCGTCATCGCGAACTCCAACCGAGTGGCAGCAGATCGCGGTTGATGCAGGCCTTCCAGCTGACACCGTCGAGACGATCACTGCGACGTTCTGTGCCATTCAGTACGGGAACGCCCCCGAAACAGACACTCGCCGGAAACGCGTTCGGGCCGCGCTCGACAAGCTCGAAGACCAGCAGGGGGCCACAGATGGATAACTTCTCCCGGACCAGCATCCGTCGCTGGATCATGCTGGCAGCATTCATCCTCGTCGCTACTGCTATTCTCATCACCGGGATTGCCGCCGTCGATCCGTCGCTACTCGATATACTCCGTCATCCCCGAGAGGGTGTCTTCCTCATCACGGGATTCCTCGTCGTCGCCCTCTTCAGCGGTTCGCTCCTCTCCATCCCACTGTACTTGGATCCCAAAGACACTAGCACGAAGCCTGAAGACGCTGACACGGATGCCTACGAGCCTGAAGTTACGCCCGAGATTCCGCATGCGGGCGCAGAGATCGAGCCATTGACCGGGAACCCGTTCCTCGGATACCGCGTTACTGACGACGAGCAAGAAGCGATTCGGACACGGCTCCGAGACGCTGCTGTCACCATGACCCACCGCCACACGGGCATCAAAATGGAGGACGCCAGCGCCCGCGTACAGCGTGGTGACTGGACGGAGAACGCTACCGCCGCGTGGTTTCTCGGGGAAACACCGCCCCCTCGATCAGTCCGCCTCTACGCGCGAGTCTCCGATGGACATGCCTTCCGGCACGGGGCTCGTCAAACCGTCCACGAAATTGTTGCCTACGAACAGCGCCACGAGTCACGGAGAACCCACTCACCATGACCTCGGTCGAACGGACGCACCGCTGGCGAGTAGCCTTTGCATTCGTCCTCTTTACGAGCACAGCGGGTCTGTATCTCGAAGCCCCGATCGTTTTCCTGACGTCGATCCTCGGCGTCGCGTATGCAGGCTATCCACTCTTCGTCGGCCCGCCAACCGTTGATCTCGAACTCTCACGAACAGTCACGGATGAAACGCCCGACCACGGCGACCCCGTGACAGTTACCGTCACCATAACGAACACTGGGCCACGGACGCTTGCCGACCTCCGGATCATCGACGGTGTGCCGAGCCTTCTGACGGTCACCGATGGCACGCCGCGGCATACAGCCACCCTTCGACCAGGCGCGTCGACAACATTTCAGTATACGGTCGCTGCGAAGCACGGAAGTCACCGATTCACCCCGACGACGGTGATTGCCCACGATATCAGCGGGAATACGCGTGTCGAGACTGAGGTTGCAGCCGGCGAACAGTCGACCATCCGTGAAGAACTAGAGTGTATGGTCGACCTCCGGGCGTTTCAGTTGCACCGGCAGGCCCGGCAGTATGCTGGACAGACGCCCGCTGAGGCGGGTGAGTCGGGGCTCGAATTCCAGCAGATACGAGCGTATCAACGAGGCGATTCGATGCATCGAATCAACTGGAAGCGGTATGCTCGGACCGGCGAGCTCACGACGATGGAATTCCGTGAAGAACACCGGACAGCCGTCGTGCTCTGCGTGGATGCACGCCAGAGCGCGATTCGAGCCGCAGCATCGACAGAGCCGCACGCAGTAGCGTACTGTGTCGCCGCCGCCCAGCAAGTTTGTTCGACGCTCGAGCAGCAGAGCGAACAGGTTGGTGCCGCCATTTTCGGATCCGAGTTCAACTGGCGGGCACCAAGCACGGGCCGGGAACACTATGCTCACATCGACCAGCTATTAGTAGATCATGAGTACGACCAGCCGGTTCCGATCGACGGCGACGACATCACGGTGTCTTCGACGGAGCAGGTTCAGGAATTGATCGCACAGACACAGGGAAATACCGAGGTCATAGTGTTTTCGCCACTCGTCGATGGATTCGGCGAAACTGCTGCACAGCAGTTGGACGCGCACGGGTACTCAGTAACGGTTATCAGTCCGGACGTGACGACGGACGAGACCGTCAGCGAGGAGTTCGTGAGGGTTGAGCGTGCGAACCGGGTCCAGATGCTGCGAAATCGGGATATGCCAGTCGCGGACTGGTCGCCCGAGAAGCCACTGGTCTGGCCCGTGGGCCACCACAGAGGGGTGCGCTGATGGAAGCGTCGTCTATCGTGAAACAGCCGACGTACGCGGGGAGTGTACTTGCCGTGGTCGCGGCGGCCTGCGTAACCGGTGTTCTGGCGAGTCAGCCCGTTCAGGTGTCGATTGCTGGTGTGGGAGCGGTCGGTGCAGTCCTGCTGTTGGGAAGTGGTCTCGTTCGTCGTCGCGGTCATCGCGTGCTCGGTGGCGGATTTGTATTTGTGGGGTGTAGTCTCGTTTGTCTCGCGCTCGGTCTGAGTCTACTGTCTCCAGGTGGGCTGTTCGAGCGGATTGCGTTCTTCGGTGGAACGCTCGCGATGGCGTGTGTCGTCCTCGGTGTGTTTCCGCTCCGGCAGTCGTGGGCGGGCTCTCTCGTCGGGTTCGGGATCGTGCTTTTCAGTTGTAGTCTCATCTTCTTGGCGTGGATCTCGGATCCGGGTCGAGTGCAACTGTTACTCGGTGTTGGCCTGACGATCGTCACGTGGGATGTGGCTGAGCACGCGATTACGCTTGGAAACGACGTCGGGCGGAGCGCGCGGACGTATCCAGTGACGATGATCCATTTCGTGGGGAGTCTCGGAGTCGGGCTCGCAGCTGGAACGGTCACACTGGTGGTGGACAGCGTCCAGTTGCCAGCGATTCCGATTGCTGCGCTCGCACTCCTATTAGGGGCTGTTCTGTTGTTGTTGCTCGTGCTCTTTCTCGGAGATAGTGAGTGGTTGTCCGGTACGTGAGACGTGGACTGGGTTCTGTTACACGCGTACTGCCTCATATGCAACTGTGGTTTCGAAGCGCTTTGTCAGGTCTGTGATATCGATCGCTGTCGTTTGTGGTTCAGGGTAAACCGACAGCGGTCAGTGATTGGGCGATACAGTGAGTCACTGTCGGATATTGAGCGAGTAGAGGATGCAACCGAGCCCGCAGATCTCGACGAGCCGTGTTGTGATCGGCAGCCAGTACGTATAGACACGCGGCCCGAAGCCAAGGCGCTGCCCGACGAAGGTGGCAACCAGTGATAGTGCAAACGGAACGACGGTAAGAAACCCGAGTCCAAGCGCGAGGAACAGCATCCGCCGACTTCGATTGCGTCGATACCCTCGGTAGGCCTGGAACGCGATGAACAACCCCAGCATCATCGCTCCGAGCGTGACCGCCAAAAGGATCAGATAGCCGGCGTACCCCTGTACGGAGTCGAATTGGAGTGGTAACTGAAGCATTAGATGTCCTCCCACATGTCGGTGAAGCGGTCGGCGATGTCTTCGGTCGATTTCTCTTCGACGGTGATCTGTAATTCGCCCTCTTCGAGGTCAACAGTGAGTTGGTCCAGCCGTGCCTCATACACGCTGTAGTGGTGTCCGTCGTCGGCGAGTCGTGTTCCTTCTTCGATGAGACCACACTCGGCGAGACGTTCGGCCCGCCGGTAGACGGTGGGCAGAGACGCATCACATTCCTCGCTGAGGGCTTTCGCGGACATCGGTTGTGTACTCGTTGCGGTGAGGATCGTCCGAGCGTATTCGTCATCGAGGAGTGCGAACACCTCGTTCGTCGGACAGTCCTCACTCACGTTTCTTGGTGGATCGAGAGGGGGTTAAAAGACCCATGCGATTTTCCGGGCCAGAAAACCGCCCCATGTCTGAGTTCTGCTAGCTCTGACTTTGGTCTGCCTGTGAGCTGGTTGTACTCATCGATACCAGACTGACTAAGTGCGGCCTCCACAACATCGACGCTATGAGTCTCCGCGTTCGCAGCGCGCTCGCCGATGGGATCCCCCGTGCGTTTCGCCGCAACGGTTGGATCTTGATCGGCACATATCTTCTCATCAGTCTGCTTCAAGGAGGACTCGTCTTGATGGTCTCAACGACCGCACTTCCGCTCGATAGTTTCGCTGCGCCAGCGGCGGGCGGACAGATGCCGAGTCCTGGGACTCAACTCCCGCCGCTTATCTCGTTGCAGGCCGTTTTGATTGCGTCATTCACGGGCGGCTTTCTAACGATCCCTGTATTGGTCGTGGCGAGTCGTGCGCTCGTGAGTCAGTTCACCGACCATATACCCGAAGAGTTCGTTTTCCATCGTCTCGGCTGGGCATCGGTCAATAGTTTCCTAGGAAGTTGGATCGTTTCAATCGTGGTGAGTGGACTCACAATCGGCCTGTTCGTGCTCGCTGGTTGGGGGCTATTTAGGTTGGCTGATCAATCGACACTGCTCTATCTGATCAGTACGTGGCCGGGACGAGCACTCCTCGTCGGTGCCTGTCTCGTTCTCTTCATCCCTGGAGCGTTTCTTGGCGTGAATCTGATCTTTGTCGGACAGGAGGTGGCTGTCCGAGACAAGAACGTGATCGGAGCAATTATCGGGAGCTGGCGACTGACTCGGCACAACCGAATACGCCTGCTTGCGCTTGCGTTCGTCTTGTTGATCCCTCATATGATCCTTTCAGTCGGACTATCTGAATTTCTGCCGCCACTTCCCGCTCAGATTCTCGTTCTTATCGAGAGCGCGATCGTTCAGATCGCGATACTGGCGATCATGGCGCGTGCGTACGTGCAGTTACACGACGATGAAACGGGACTCAGTCCACCCTACCTCAGTAAGACAGCAGATGATCAACGGATATAGAACGGTTCGTCTTCGCTCATTCGCGCTAGAAAGTACCGGGAGGATGCCAGGGGTGATGCCACGCAACGGGTCCCGGTATTGAACACCCGTTGTGCAACGATCGGGTGCTCAGTACGGGGATACGCCGGGACGTATATTAGCAACTCCGCCGTTTTTCTGAGCCTGAAAACTGGATAGGCTCTTTATCCTCACCTGGTTCGTTCTGCCAATTGTATGTTCCAGAACGGACACACGCGGCCGGTTAAGCTCCAAAACCACGATAGGTGGACATGAGCGATCTGAGCTCCTTCCGTCTGCTTCGACAACGGACCAGACAGCGACACTGTACTCGGAAGCGGTGGAAAGGATCACAGCAGCCTCCGCAAAATCCGGTGGCTCGTGTATAATCATGGCGGCCATCGAACTCGAAAACGTCACGAAGCGATTCGGTGACGTTACCGCGCTCGAAAACTGTGATCTCGATGTCCACGAGGGGGAGATTTACGGCTTTCTTGGACCGAACGGTGCGGGGAAGTCGACCACGATCAACCTCCTGCTGGATTTCATCCGGCCGACCGGCGGCACCGCGCGGGTGCTCGGCCATGACGCCGAGGCCGAGAGCCAGCGGATCCGCGAGCGCGTCGGCGTCCTCCCCGAGGGGTTCGACGTGTACGACCGGTTGACCGGCCGCCAGCACCTCCAGTTCGCTATCGACTCGAAGGGCAGCGACGACGATCCGAACGAGATCGCCGCGCGCGTGGGGATCGCCGACGCGATCGACCGGAAGGCCGGCGGCTACTCGAAGGGGATGGCCCAGCGCCTCGTCCTCGGAATGGCGCTCGTCGGCCAGCCAGATCTGCTGATCCTCGACGAGCCCTCGACGGGATTGGATCCCAACGGCGCGCGCGAGATGCGCGAGATCATCCGAGCCGAGCGCGACCGCGGCGCGACGGTGTTCTTTTCGAGTCACATCCTCGGCCAGGTCGACGCGATCTGCGATCGCGTGGGCATTCTCCGTGGCGGCGAGCTCGTCGCCGAGGACACCGTCGAGGGGCTGCGCGACGCCACCAGCGCCGAGGCGACCCTCGTCGTCAAGGTCGACCGGGTGCCCGACGGGGTGTTGGAGGAGGTGCGCTCGCTCCCGGCGGTGTCGGACGCGAGCGCCGAGGGCACCACGATCAGGGTGTCGTGTGAGGACTCCTCGAAGACCACAGTCCTGGGGACGATCGAGGACGCCGGCGCGACCGTCGAGGACTTCTCGACCGAGGACGCCTCGCTCGAAGAGTTGTTTGCCTCCTATACCAACGACAACTCTCCTCAATCGAACGTTGGGACTGGACGATCGGGAGATGAGACGGCTCGCTCCGGCGAAAATACGGATCGAACCACTGACGAGATCACGGAGGTCAAGACGTGAGTACGCTCACGGTCGCGCGGAAAGACTTCCAAGATGGGATTCGGTCGTGGTTGCTGCTCGGATTAACTGCGGTGTTCGTCGTTTTCGCGGCGGGGGCGGCATACATCTACATTGCGATCGGTTCGATCGGTGGTGGCGGTGGGGGCGCGGTCTCCTCGTTGTCGATCATCGACTTCCTCTCGGGACTCACCGCGTTTTTCATCCCACTGATTGGGGTAATAGTTGGCTACAAGGCAATTGTCGCTGAACGCGAAAGCGGGAGCATCGCCCTCCTGCTCTCACTGCCCCACACCCGCCGTGATGTGGTACTGGGCAAGGTACTCGGTCGGACAGGGGTCGTCTTCGTCTCGGCAGTCGTCGGCTTCTTGATCGCTGCGGGCGTCGTCGTCGTGTTGGCCGGCTCACTCTCAGTTGTCAACTACGCCTTGTTCGTGCTGGCGACGCTGCTGCTTGCGCTGGCGTTCGTCGCGCTCGCGGTCAGTTTCTCGGCAGCGACGAAATCTTCGACACTCTCGCTTGCGGGGGCTGGCGTCATTACCGTGCTGTTCATCTTCTCGGTTTGGGGACTTATCCCGGTGCTCGTACGGTTTGTCCTCAACGAGTACACGCCACTCTCGTTAGATATGTCGGTCCAGCCCGAGTGGGCGCAATTTTTCGTCCAACTCGATCCGACGACCGCGTATTCAAACGTTCTCGGTGTGTTGATTCCCGATCTCGCGAGCGGTTCACTCGCTAGCGGTGGTAGTGTGCCGTTCTATCTCGCCCCTTCGTTCGGATTCGTGACCCTCGCAGCGTGGATCATCATCCCACTCGTGCTGGGCTACTACCGATTCAACACGACCGATCTCTAGCGAGACGTATCGATTCAATACGAGAATAGTACTGTACGAACGAAATATCACCGACGAAAAATACAATGTCGATCACCAACGTACTCACCGACCCGAACGAATCGTTCAATCATCGAGCCGAAAACCCTGGTCTGCTCCGACCACTCGGCGTGGTCTTCCTCGCGGCGGTCGCCGCGATCATCGCCCCGCTGCTCAGCTATCGTGAGTTCTTAGCTGCTGGCGCACCCCCACTCGCTGTATTCGGACAGGCGGGAAGCATCATCTTCGCGTTCTTCGGACAGTTTGTGGCCTGGATCGTGTTCGCCATCGTGTTCTATCTCTTCTCGATCGCGGTCGGCGGGAGCGGTTCGCTCGGCGATACGCTCAAACTGAACGGTTGGGGGTTCGTTCCCGCAATCATCGCGGGAATCGTCTCCGGCATCGGACAGTTCATCGCGCTGCAAAACGTTGCGGTTCCCGATCTCCCACAGAATTTCAACCAGGAGACTGCCACCCAATTCGCGGAGGCCCTGACGAACTTTCAGATGGCGATTCAAAGCGAGCCCGCAGTTCGAATTGCCAGTCTGATCGTCATCCTGCTTACGATCTGGCAGGCCGTTATATGGGCGCATGCGACGATGCACGCACGCGATCTCTCTCTTCGTGGGGCGACAATCGCTGTTGGGGTTCCTATCGGAGTGTTCGTCCTCTTCAATCTCTACAATCTCTTGAACGGATGGGTGATCTGATCGTTCGATCCCATCGATTCATCGACCGTCCGTTCCGGTCTGCTGCCCTCACACAACAGTTCAGTCGATCCAGACCGACCACCGACCACCAAACCACTAATCCACACCCTCACAACCTCCACGATGTACGCGATCGACCCCTCCGACCTGACGAGACGCCTCGTCTTGACCATGCGAAAGTTGCTCGATCACTCCCTCCAGTCGTCGAAGTGTCACACGGACAGCAACACGCACGATTGTACTGACTTCGAAACCAATGACGAGTGATTCCAGCGAAGGCGATCCGAACGAATCAATGGAGTCGCTTAGTCCGCGTGTTCGGGTCGTCTGGCTTGTGCTGGCGATTCTCGGTGCTCTGATCGTCGGGTTTGGCGGGACGTGGGCACTCAGCCGGTTCGTCCTCCCGGTCGATAGCTGGGTAGGACCGGCGGCTGCGGTAGTGCTCGCCGTTCTCGGTGGACTCTACATGCTCTTGCGCTACCGGATCTGGCGTTTCGAGATCCAGGACGACGCGGTCTACTTGGAACGTGGTGTCGTCACCCGCGTTGATTCGGTCGTACCGTTCGTGCGTATCCAGAACGTCGACACCCAACGCGGTCCTATCGAACGACTTGTGGGACTCTCGAGCGTCGTGGTCTATACGGCAGGGACGCGTGGTGCCGATGTGACGATTCCTGGCCTCGCGCCGGATCATGCGCGGATGATCCGTGAGCAGCTTCGTGACCTGGCCATCGAGAGCGAGCACGATGATGCTGTATAGAGCGCTATCATGAAGCTCCATCCACTTTCGGTTCCACTACGTGCAATCTCACAGGTTGATTGGTTCCAACTGCTAATGATGGCTGGTATTGGATTCACTAGTAGTGGAGATGCAAAACTGCTCGGCGCTCTCGCCGGCGTTGTTGGCCTCTTTGTCATGTATACCCTGTTAGAAATTCTCCGTCACCTTCGCTTCGAGTACGCGCTGACCTCGGACACGCTCGATGTCGCGTCAGGAATCGTTTCGCGGCGCGAGCGCAACGTGCCAGTGCGACGGGTCCAGACGCTCGATATCAGCCAAGGCCCACTCGCACGGCTGGTCGGCGTCGCAGCAATCGATCTCGAAACTGCGGGCGGCGGTGAGACCGAGGTCAGTCTGAAATACGTGGCTGATGCTGAAGCACGCCGTCTCCAAAATGAGATACAGCGGCTGAAACAGGAGAGCGACTCAAACACCGGGAAGTTGTCCGCCGATTCAGCTGGAATCCAAACGACAGAATCGGGGGCTCAATCAATCGATGCATCCGAAGGCGGAACTTCAGGTGGATCTGAAGGAGTGCTATTTGACCTTCCGTTGCGCGATCTCCTGCTCGTGAGCGCCGTCCGACTCAACCTCCGTCCACTGCTCCCGATCACTCTCGGAGTGATTGCGGGCACAGAGTTACTCTCAGGAACGCTGGCTGCTGTTATCGGACGCAACCCCGGTCTCGCAGTCCTTGTTGTTGTCGTCGGAACAGTAGTTGCAGGTCCCGTGGCGACGTTCGCGCGCTACTATGATTTTCAGCTGACTGATGCTGGCGACGAACTGCGCTACGAGCGTGGGCTACTCCAGCGCTACAGCGGCTCCATCCCGCTCGGCAAAATTCAGACACTGCTGATCCACGAAAACGTTCTCGAACGTCGATTTGGGTACGCCGGTCTTGACACGATCACCGCAGGGTATGCAGCTCAGGAGGTTACCCAAGGTACTCCCTCGGCGATTCCGCTGACAGATCGTGAATCGGTCTTTCGATTTGCTCGCTCCATCGAGGGATTCGATTTCGAGGACCTCACATTCACACGGCCACCCAAGCGGGCGCGACGACGCTACGCTGGCCGGTACGTGTTGTTCATTCTGTTCCTCACTGGCGCGTTGATCGCGCTCGAGACGCTGGCTGGAGCAGGGACGACTATTGCTGGCATCGAGATGGTCATGCCGGAGCTGTCCGTTCTCGACTACTGGTACGCCCCACTCTTCTTGGTGCCCCTCGTTCCGGTCATTGCCCATCTCAAATGGCGCAATCGTGGATATGCTATCGGTGACGATCACGTTCTGACGCGGAACGGGTTCTGGAATCGAGGCATCGAGATCGTTCCCTACTACCGGATCCAGACGGTGATTCACCGGCGGTCGATCTTCCAGCGACGTCTCGGGCTTGCAACAGTTGTCGTGGATTCTGCTGGATCGGGGCCGCTTTCGCTCCTCGGTGGAAGTGCCCGCGCGATCGACATCGATGCTGAGGAAGCGACGGAACTGCGCGAAACGATCCATCAGCGCTTCGGTGCGAGTCTAACAGCCCGTCGTCAACCATCGAAAGCCCAAATGGACACATTATGAATCTCAGTGGGGGACTCCGATACGGGGTGCAGATTGCACGAGTCGAGACCACGCGGAGCCGACGGCAACTCGGGCGTTCGTCAACCCTCCGGGCGCTCATCGCCGTTGTCGTCGTCGTGCTCGCAGTCGGCAGCGGTATCGGTGCGTACACCTTTGGAACGCTGATTCGAGACGGGCAGGCGACGCTCCCGCTCGAAACGCTATACCTCGTCGCAATAGGTGGTCCTCTCGCGTTGCTCGTCGGATTCGTCCAACAAACGTCGAGCCTCATGGAACGCCTCAGCACCGATCATCTCCTAACGACGGTGTCGGCCCGCACGGTCGTCCTCGGCGTGGTGATGGCCGTCTCCAGACGGACTGCCTTCCGAATCGCCCCTACTGCGGTCAGTGTGGCCGTCGGCTTCGCCGCTGGAACCGGGTCGCCGGCGACTGCCCTCACGATCCTCGTCGCCGTCGCTGGTCTGTTCGCGCTCACGGCACTCGTCGGCGTCTGTCTCAGTGTCGCCATCGATCTCGTCACGACTCGCTCGCCACGGTTCCGTCGGTACAAGAGCGTCTTCGTCGTTATCGGGTTCTTCTTGGTCCTCGTCGGCTGGTCGGCAGTCGACGTTGGCCTCGTGACGAGTGGCGTCCTGGAGCGATTGGCGTCCGTGATGCCACCGGCGTGGTTCGTCGACCTCGGACTGGTGGGGTCACCGGCGGGACAGGTAGGTTGGCTCCGTGGCCTCGGTGCGCTCGCGCTGGTCGTCACCGGGCTCCCTGTGTTGACGGGCGTGACGACAGTGCTGGCAACCCGTGTCTGGGAGACGGAGCCGGTCAGTGCCGCAGTGTTGCACCGCTCGCGGTCGCTCGTCGGTGATGGACTCGCGGAGCGACTGTTGGCTGGCCACGTCTCGCGGCCCGTGCTGACAGTCGCTCGAAAGCGGTGGCTCCAGGAACGGCGCGTCCCACAGGCCCTCCTGTTGGTGGGCTACCTCCCCTTGATCGTGTTGTTCGTACTCTTTCCGGCGCTTGTGGCCGGTGGTGCATTGCTTGCCCCGATACTGTTCGCGTTCCTCTTCGCCACCGGTACCGGATTCGCGTTTGGGATGAGCCCGATCCCGACTGAGTATTCGTCGCTCCAGATGACACTCACGACGATCACGGGCGAACAGTTCGTCCGCGGAACGATTCTCGCCGGAGTGGCCATCGGTACGCCGATCACAACTCTCGCGCCACTCCTTCTGGCAACCCGGGCGGGTGCGCCAGTGGGTAGTCTTGACATAGTGGTGTTGGGACTCGTCGGTGCCGTACTCAGCGTCTGTAGCGTCACCGTCGCAGTCGCGATTGGAATGCGAGTCTCGTACCGTGAACTGGTGCCAGCCCCGGTTCCGTTCACAAATACATCGATGTATGCGGAAATCGGGCGGGCGGGTTTCGTTAGAATGGGGTACCTGCTGGGGCTACTGGGACTCGTTTGTCTGCCGGCGGTGTTCGGCTATCTCCCGGTCGTGTTCGAGCCAGGATCGACGATGATCGGCGTCCCGTCCGTCGTCGTTCGGGTCGGCTCACTCGGTCTGACGACCGTCCTCGCCGTCGGCGTCTCGATGGTCACGTACCGGCGGGCAGTCCGTTGCTTCGATCAGTACACGCTGTCGTGATCACCTGAACGAACACACACAATGAAACGAACGCAACGAGCAATGAACTCCAATACGACACAACCAATGAACGACGCACTCTCGATCAGTACGGACGCACTCACGAAACAGTACGGTAGCACAACCGCCGTCGACGACCTCGATCTCGCCATCCCGAGTGGCGCGATCTATGGCTTCCTCGGCCCGAACGGCGCTGGCAAAACAACCACCATACGGATGCTCACGACTCTGATAACGCCGACCAGCGGCACGGCACAGATCGTGGGCGAGTCGATCACCGACCGGCAGGCAGTGGTCCCACACATCGGCTATCTGCCCGAAGAGCCGCCGCTGTACGACGAACTCACTGCCCGCGAGCAGCTCGAATATCACGGCGGCCTCCGCGACATGGACCCGTCAGAGATCGAGGAGCGCATCGGTACGCTTCTCGACCGCTTCGACCTGACCACTGACGCCGACGACCGTATCTCGACGTACTCGAAGGGCATGAAGCAGAAAACCGGGCTGATCCAGGCGTTGATGCACCGGCCCGAGGTGGTCGTTCTCGACGAGCCGACGTCGGGACTCGACCCACGGGCTGCGCGCACAGTGCGAGAAACCATCGCCGAGCTCGCCGCCGGCGACACCACCGTGTTCCTCTCGACGCACATCCTGCCGGTCGTCGAAGAACTCGCCACCGAGGTCGGCATCCTCTACGATGGGGAGTTGGTCACCGAGGGTCCGCCCGACGCACTGAAAGAGCGCATGGAAACGGGCGAAGAGGGGACACTCGAAGACGTGTTTCTCGACGTCACTACCGACGAGGCCTACGATGAACGCGGAGCTGAAACCGAGCCCGCGGGTCGAACGGAGTGAATCGACCGATGTCACGAACTCTCCCCTCATCGACGCACGCTCGATTGATCGCCCAGACCGAACTCCGGCGCAAACGCCGCGCACTCGGCGAGTATTCCAGATGGCAATTCGCAATTCTGGCCTTCGCCGGGCTGTTTTTCGTCCTTCCGGTTGGAGGGGCGGTAACATTCTTCGCGCACACACTCGGCGAGGGGCTACGTACCGGTTCGATCGATCTTCCGCTGAGCCTTCTTCGCGCTGGTGTCAGCGGCGTCATGCTATTCGTCGCGTTCGTGGCGGGGTCGCGGACCGTACAGGGCAGCGGGACTATCGATCGCTCCGCGGGGATCCTGACGGCTGTCCCACATCGCGACGCGGTCGCGGGTCTCCTCCTCACCGAATGTGTTCTGTTTCTCGGGGTGGCAACCCTGCCGACGCTCGCTGTCGCCACTGCATTTGCAACCGGCGCGAGCGCGCCGGTGAGTGTCGTGCCGATCATCGCGGCGGTGTTCGCGCTCATCATCGGCGGGCTCGCTCTCGGCTACCCCATCGGACTTGTGGTGAAACTCGCGTTCGCCCGATCGTCGTTCCTCGCCAGATACAAGAGTATCATCGGTGTTCTCGTGTTCGTCGCGTATTTCGCTGTCGTCTCCTCCAACTCACTCAATTCAGCGCTCGCACCGGTAATCGGTGTGCTCGAAGCTTCACCGATCGGCTGGCTCGTCGATCTCGGCTTCATAGGCGCACCCAGCGTCAGCGCCAATACCCTCCGCGCCGCGGGTGGCATCGGAACGGTCCTGATCGGCGTTCCACTGCTCGTTGGACTCTCGACCGTCCTCGCCGAGCGGCTCTGGTATGCTGATCCAGTCCAGCCAAGCGACGATGACGCCGATGGAACGTCGACGAGCGCGAACGGATCGTCTGCGCGAGGGACAAGCGCTGGCGGAGAGGCACCCACGACGACGAGTCGAACGCCTCCGCTCTCGGAACGAGTGTTCGGCGGCGTCGTCTCCTGGCCGGTGTTGCGAATCGCGCAGAAAAACTGGCTGCGAGCACGTCGCGCACCACTGAAACTCTGGTACGCCGCCTACCCACTCTTGCTCGTCGGCTTCCAGATCGGACCACTCCTCAACGCAGGCCAGGTGCCAGAGTGGCTGGTGCTGTATATTGCAGCCTGTGGGGCGTGGATGACTGGCGCGGCGTTCGCACTCAACCCGCTCGGCGACGAAGGGGCGGTATTGCCGCTGACGCTCACGTCGGGCGTGTCCGGACGGACGTATCTCGCTGGAATGGTCCTTTCGGGGGTCACACCGGGTGTCCCGATAACGGTCGTGGCGACGATAGGGCTTGGAGTCCTGAGTCCACTCGGCATGATCGAAATCGCCGCGCTCGCCGTGCTCGGTGCGATTCTATGTGCTGGTGCGAGCGTCCTCGCGGCGGGCATCGGCACGCTGTACCCGAAATTCGAGGAATCACGGATCACGCGCAACCGGTCGGCGGTCAGACCGAGTATCGTGGCGTTTCTGGTCTATACGATCGGCCTCCTCGCGATCGGCATACCCGGTGTCGTCGCCCAAGTGCCGGTGATTCCCCGCGCACTGGGCGGACTCGGGACGGCACTACTGAGTGGGCTCCCGGACGTGATTGCACAAGCGCCGGGACTACTGACGGATCTCGCTGGAGCGATCGAAACGACGCCAAGTGCCCCGGCTATCGGCGCAGGTGTAACGGCACTGCTCGCAGCTGGTGTGGCTTTGCTTGCTACTCGTCGTGTCGTTCGGACATACGAGGGATATACGATCGATCAGGGGATACAACAATGAGTGATCAGTTCCATACGCATTCCGACCGACCTCCGGCCCCATTGGAGGCCGTGAGAGTGATCCGTCACGGAAGTGGGAACGCCAGCGTGCATCGATCAAATCATTGTGAACTAGATGGTTTATGTGGCTTTAGGATGTGGAACTAATCATGGCGCAGCGGAATCCTCGTCTCTGGGAAAACAGTCACTTCCGAGAGGGTGTTGGGACAGTTGCTGTCCTCGCTGTACTCCTTGTGTTCACTGAAATGACGTTACAGTCCATCATTCCCCTGGTTATCTTGGTTGGTGGGGTAGTGGGACACGATATCGCTGACGGAAGGTACGATCTGCCCGATGGAACGAACCTGCTTGTATACGGGACAACTGTCGTCATTGCTGGCGCATACCTAGCCGTTCTCGGCGGGATGTGGGTCGGGGGTCTCTTGGCCCTTGTTGGATGTTGGTTCGTGTTCGATGGCGCAACGACAGTCAGATATGAGCCGCACCAGACGACGCATGAGTACGTCTCAGGCCTCGACGATCAGGCGAATGAAGTGATGCTCCGAATGCAGACGCTGAACAGCGTCTATCAACGACTCAGAACCGTCGGCGAGCCACAAACGCCCGCAGAACTTGCTGCTGATCTTGGCCTCACCGAGTCACGCACTGAATCAGCCCTCGACTTTCTGGTTAGCAAAGGACGTGTAGAACAAACAGGACGCCGATATCGTGCGAACCCGTCTCGATGGGGGCGGCTGGAGCCTGCTGCCAGATTTCTCCGCTGGCTTCCCCGACGAATTCTCCGCCCATTCAGCCGGATAGCCGCAAACACCTAATCCTCAGTCCTACGGTGCCGTAGTTGAGACGACCCCGATACGGCCACCAATATACAAGTTGTCACCGTACGTCGAAGTAAGCGTATGGTCCAGCGACGAACCCGTGCCCTCGCAGAACTCGTCATGAGCACAATATCACTGCCTGTCTGCATCTATCTCTGGAAGCTTCCATCCAAGTACGCCGACGAGATGGAAGAATTAGATGAGATCGATCCACCTCGATTGTCACTACCTGCTCTGGCAGCTGGAGCAATAGATGGCACTATCGAACGCTGGCTATCCGACCGTGACGTATTTCAAATCCGAACAAATCGGTGGCGAGGTATCCTCTTCTCCTTTCGTGGAGTAGTACAGGGCAGGCTCATCAAGCGGTACGCTTCAGATCCAAACTCATTCCAGTACAGTCGCACTATTGGCAGCCTCCTCGGCATAATTGGGTACCGTCTCTGGTACGGTCTTTTACACCCGCTACCTGAAGAAAAAAATCAGACCTCGTTAGTGTAGGAAAACACCGACACGACCATATCAATCCAGAACAGCATTCGAAGCAAGCCGCCTACTAATTCTTATCCTGCCAGCGCCGCGGCGGGGGTGGATGCGGCAGCGAGCACTGTAGCGCGTTTGTCACGCGACGGCGTGGACGGTAATCGGAGTACGGGGTGTCTTGGTTGCGTACGGGTGGGTATACTCTGCACAGTCACCAACCCAGCATTAATGAGCAAGCAGGATCGGTAGCGTCCATGGCGACGATAGCAGAATTCAGCATCCCAGCTACTGAATTTGCGCTTCGAGAGACCCTCGAACGCCGACCGAACATGGTATTCGAGGTAGACCGCGTTGTCGCAAACGCCACCGACAGCGTAGTGCCATATGTCACAGCAACGCAGGGGGAGTTCGAAGGGTTGACGTCACTGCTCGAAACCGACGAAACTGTCGAAGAAGTCGAGCTACTCGCTGATACCGAGGAGGAGTGTCTCTATCGGATGGAGTGGACACAGGAGGCGCGGATTGTTGGATACATGGTTGTCGAACAGGGGGCGACAGTCGAGAATGCCACCGCAAAGAACGGTCAGTGGTACCTCCGCGTGCTGTTTCCTGAGCGAAAGGGGCTTCAGGCGGTGGATGAGTATGCTCGGGAGAGCGGATATTCGCTCAATCTTACGCAAATCTACGGTATCGACGCCCGTGAACAAGCTCGGTTTGAACTCACCGACGAGCAACGAGACGCGCTCGTCATGGCGGTCGAGAACGGCTATTATCAGGTTCCGCGTGATGTCTCTCAAGAGGACCTCGCCGACGAACTCGACATCTCTCACCAAGCGCTGTCCGAACGGCTCCGACGTGCAACCGAGAATATGGCCAAGAACGCATTACGTATCGAAGAAGATGCAACAGCTGATTGAACCCGGTCACATTCACATGACAGTGCTATCTGCGTTTAGGTCATGAAGCGACTCTTTCTCGGCCACCCCGTCGGTAGCCACTCCTTTATTTACAGGGGGGAGGGCTCCGGCGTGATCAGGACGGCCACACCCCGCGTTCGGAGGGAAATCTGTTGGAGTGAGAGAATGACCCCGAGCGGTCGCATCGAAACCCGCATCTTCTGAGACTCTCAAGGCTGTCACCACGGGTCGAATCCACAGAGGAACCCCATATTTCACATTTCAGCAGAAATCTCGATGTATCGATGGCTAATCCCGTGAAATACGAGATGTAGGAGCAGCCTTATGATCCTGTCACCCGAAATTTAAATCTGATGGCACCCATTCTGCTCCAGACCGGACTCACGCTCGCCCCAGCCATCGTGGTACTGCTGGTGCTGGCGGTCGCGATCATCGCCGTCTACAGCGCAGTGGAGATCGTCAACGCCTACGAGAAGCGTGCGCTCACCGTGTTCGGCGACTACCGCAAGCTGCTCGAACCCGGCATCAACTTCGTCCCGCCGTTCGTCAACAAGACCTACACGTTCGACATGCGGACCCAGACCCTGGACGTCCCGCGGCAGGAGGCGATCACACGCGATAACTCGCCCGTGACCGCCGACGCCGTCGTCTACATCAGGGTGATGGACGCGAAGAAAGCGTTCCTCGAAGTCGAGGACTACACACGTGCGGTCTCGAATCTCGCCCAGACCACCCTCCGGGCCGTGCTGGGTGACATGGAGCTCGACGACACACTGAGTAAGCGCCAAGAGATCAACGGTCGGATCCGCAAGGAACTCGACGAGCCGACCGACGAATGGGGTATTCGAGTCGAGTCGGTCGAGGTTCGCGAAGTCAACCCCTCGCCGGACGTCCAGCAGGCGATGGAACAGCAGACCTCCGCCGAGCGGAGCCGGCGTGCGATGATCCTCGAAGCACAGGGCGAACGCCGGAGCGCAGTCGAAAGTGCTGAAGGTCAAAAGCAATCGAACATCATCCGTGCCCAGGGTGAAAAGCAGAGTCAGATCCTCGAAGCCCAAGGTGACGCGGTTTCAACGGTACTGCGAGCGAAATCCGCCGAATCGATGGGTGAGCGTGCGGTGATCGACAAGGGGATGGAAACCCTCGAATCGATCGGCCAGGGCGAATCGACGACGTTCGTCCTGCCCCAAGAGCTCTCTTCGATGCTCGGCCGGTACGGCAAACACCTCACGGGGAGCGACGTCCGCGAGGACGGCCACGACTTGGAGAGTCTCGACTTCGACGACGATACCCGCGAGCTGATCGGGCTCGATGACATCGACGAGATTCTCAACGAAATCGACGAGGACGCCGAACTCGACATCGAGGCGATGGAACAGAAAGCAGAAGCCATCAAAACCGGCGAGGCGACCGGCAACATCCAGGACCCCGACGAGGTCATCGCGGAGATGGACCAACCCGACAGAAGCAGCGCGACGAGCGATGGGACCGCCACGAGCAACGCCGAAACCGAGGAACTCGAATCAGAACCCAATTGAGTCGTATTGACGGTCGCTGAGGCCTTCCTCGGCTCTCTTCCCCGACCACGCTGGGCGACAGCACTCGCCATCTGTTTCCGACTTCGACTCGTGATTCTTGGGTGAATCCAGACTCTCACTACACGAGAACGGTCAACGGTGGCGGACGCCTCAGTTCGAACCCGGTCATTCATATAACATTTCTTATATTTGTCCCGACAAGGGCTTACGCATGAATCATGTAAAATCATAATGGAGCGTCCCACCCGCCAGCGCGAGCGCAATACCGAAACCGAGGAGCTAGCGCAGGAAACGGAGGACGAACAAGCCTGTCCCGAGTGTGAGTCGGCCAGTCTCATCAAGAGCGCCGATCAAGGAGAGCTCGTCTGTGAGGATTGTGGCCTGATTCTTGAAAACGATAACATCGACCGAGGGCCTGAATGGCGAGCATTCAATCACGCAGAACGCCAGAGCAAATCCCGCGTTGGCGCGCCGACCACCCAAACGATGCACGACAAAGGACTCACTACTCAGATCGGGTGGCAGGACAAAGACGCCTATGGCCGGTCTTTGTCAGCGGAAAAACGGACACAGATGAACCGTCTCCGGAAGTGGCAGGAACGGGTCCGAACGAAAGACGCCGGTGAACGCAACCTTCAGTTTGCACTCAGTGAGACCGACCGGATGGCGAGCGCGCTCGGTGTACCCCGTTCGGTTCGGGAGGTCGCCTCGGTCATCTACCGGCGGGCGCTCTCCGCGGACCTGATCCGCGGACGCTCCATCGAAGCCGTGGCCGCCAGCGCTCTCTATGCTGCCTGTCGAAAAGAAGGAATCCCCCGCAGCTTGGAAGAAGTCACCCACGTCGCTCGTGTCGAACAGAAAGAGATCGGCCGGACCTACCGCTATATTGCCCGCGAACTCGAACTCGGAATGCGACCGGTCGATCCACAGAAATACGTTCCCNGACCTACCGCTATATTGCCCGCGAACTCGAACTCGGAATGCGACCGGTCGATCCACAGAAATACGTTCCCCGGTTTTGTTCCAGCCTCGACCTGAGCGAGGAAGTCCAATCCAAAGCTAACGAGGTCATTGAAGCCAGCGCAGCAGAAGGGCTCCTCTCGGGGAAATCGCCGACGGGGTACGCTGCTGCTGCAATCTACGCCGCATCACTGCTCTGTAATGAGAAGAAGACTCAGCGCGAAGTCGCCGACGTTGCACAGGTGACCGAGGTCACTATTCGGAATCGGTATCAGGAACAGATCGAGTCAATGGGCATTCACTAGATGATCACAAGATGAAGCTAAACACTGGCCGACGGCCCACGCCGATACTCCATGCCTGAATCCAGCTACAGTTACTCAGCCGAGTGGGGGGAGTCGTTGTGAGCTCTCAATCCCCATCCCTCCCGAGAGATCGACCTGCGGGTAGGGGATGTCGATGCCTGCCTCGTCAAACCGCTGCTTGACGTTGGTTACGTACTCGCCGCGGGTTTTCAGGTAATCTGCACGATTAGGATCCGAGATCCAGAAACGCGAGGTGAGTCCAACGTAGGAGTCGGCGAGTGCACCGTCAGTACTCATTCGCACCGTGGGAGCTGGATCGTCGAGGATGTCCGGGTGGTTTTCGGCCTCCTCCATGATGATGTCGGTCGCTGTCTCAATGTCATCCTCGTAGCCGATACCGAAGGTGAACTGGAGGCGGAGTTCGTCTTTCGCGACTGGGTTTTTGATGACGCCTCCTGTGAGCACCGAATTCGGTACGGTGAGGAGTTCGTTATCGAACGTACGTACTCGTGTGACCCGAAAGGTGATGTCCTCAACGGTGCCGGCGTATGATCCACCATCCCATTCGATCCAATCGCCGATCCGGAATGGTCGATCCGTGTAGATGAACACCCCGGCGACGAAGTTCGAAAGGGTATCCTGGAGCGCGAAACCGATCGCGAGCGTCGCGGCGGCTCCAACCGCTGCTATAGAGGTGAGCAATCCCGTATAGCCAGCGACTCGAAACGCGATACCGATGCCGACGAACGCGACCAAGAGCTTCGTCAGACGGAGCAATGGTTTCTTTTCGTGGGCATCGAGTCCGCGACGATTCAACAACCGACTGACGAACGGGATCACGAACGCCCGCCCGAGTGAATATAGGACAAACACCGCGATGACGAACGTGATCATCGCACCGAGGATCTTGTAGTAGGGGATATTCAGACTGTGGAGGAACTCCCCAACTGGACCGACTTTCGGATTCGAGATGACCTCGGAGACGTTTGCTCCTGTCCCGTTTGGGGTCTGTGTTCCCGATTGCAAGAGCCACGCTGATAGACGAGGATTCATCAGGCGTGTATTGCTGCGTTACCGCATTGTTCGAGTGATTCGCGGTCGCTGGACTGATCGGGAGACGTCACACTTCCAATTTCAATGGTTGGTTTTGCCGATCTGAAACGCGCCCTCGACACCGCTGGCACGTTCAATCGTTCGTCCGTCGTCACGGTCGGGCATCGTTTCTCAGTCTACCTAAAGACGTTCTTCTGAGGTCGAAACGCTTTCACCAGTACCCAGATCGGGGGTAGTATCGTACCAGGTCATCCCACTCGTGCGCCTTTTTATCAAATCTTTATTGGGTTCCCAAATGCTTCTTACAGTCCGTATAGAATGGAAGAACGATGGCACCCGACTACAACCGGAGCGAAACCTACGAAGTCAGTGTCACGAACGTCACCGACGGCGATACGTTGGATGTCGAGTTTTCAGACGGGACGACCGAAGAGCTCCGGGTGATCGGGATCGATGCGCCTGAGACGGAGAGGAATCGTCAGTTCGAACGGCCACAGGAGTGGGAAGGGATCGAAGATTCTGAATATCTCACCCAGTGGGGAGAGAACGCAAAGGAGTACGCGAAGACCGAACTCTCCGGGGCGACAGTTACTGTCTCGTTCGACGAAAACGAGCCGATACGCGGTGAGTACGACCGATTGTTGATGTACGTCGAGACGCCAACAGAGGACGACGGCCAAGCGCGCCTCTACAATCGCGCGCTCATCGAGGAGGGTCTCGCACGGGTGTACGGCTCCAGTCTGACACACCATGCGGAGTTCTGGGCGGCCGAAGACGAAGCTCGCACAAACGGCGCTGGACTATGGGCGGAGAGCAATCCCGAAGCGACGACCGAGTCCCGCGATCGACCCGTCACCGATCTCTTCATCCCGAAACCGTCGAGCATCCGTACCGACTCGGGAGCGCTCGCGGACGACCGCGTGCCGGTGTTTGCGGAGGCGACCGCCCGACAGGAGTTGCAGGATCGCGACCACGGTGTTGAATATGACCGAATGCCGTTGGTTGGGACCGATACCGACGCCCGAACCGGCATGATCGGTGGGCTGCTCATCGACGAAAAATACGAGAAGGCCGAAGGGTTCGAGGTGGATACGGCGAACTTCGAGAACTTCGTGTTTCTCACGAATCTCATCGATTACCTGAGTGATCGCTCCGGGTCGGTTCTCATTGACGGCGGTCATAGTCAGTTCAGTGAAGAGTACGCGATCACCAACGAGGAGGCCGCCTACTACCAGCGATATCTCGAAGGCCAGGATGGGATCGAGTTCGAACAGGTCAACGAGTTCACGAAGTCGCGATTCGCCGATGCACGGGCGATGATCGTCTCGTCGCCTGCGTCCCCATATACTGATACTGAAGTCGATCTACTTGCGGAGTTCAGAGACAACGGTGGGGCGGTCGTGGTTCTGGGCAGCGCGACAGCGAGCGCCACTGCACGGGAGAATTTGGATGACCTCGTGGAGCGACTAGGATCGGATCTCCGACTTAATGAGGATCAAGTATTCGATGCGACGCACAAGGTGAACGATGATTCGTCGCTTCCCTATACCACGGTGTTCGACAGCTCGTTCCCGCTGTTCGATGCCTACAGTCCGGAGTCGGACTCAGGCAATCAGGGAGCATTGTCGCTTGCGGAGATCCACGCCAATGCAGCAGGAGACGAGTACGAGAATCTGAACGACGAGTATCTCGTGTTCACGAACCCAGGAAACGACACGCTGGATCTCACCGGGTCGGTGGTTCACGACGAGGCCGGCCACGAGTATGCGTTTCCGGAGGGCGTGACGCTGTCGCCGGGTGAGGCGGTGACACTCCATACGGGTTCTGGATCCGACGACGATACGGGGTTGTACTGGGGCGCTTCGGCACCGATCTGGAACAATACGGGCGACGAAGTGACGGTGACCGACACGAGTGGAAATGCGATTCTCAGTCGGGAGTACTGAGTTCCGCCACGACAAGCGAGAAGTCTAAGAACTGTCGACGAGTCGCATCACACCCCGGCACTCCGAGCAGGCGAACGAGGAGGGGTGCTTGCCCTCGCCGTCGCGGACGCGATTCTCGCACTTGACACACTCGTAGACCAATTCGACCATCGTCTGGTGTTGCGTCTCGCACCATATGAGTCTACTCGCCGTTTGCGGTGGCCGAGAGGTTTGAGACGTTCTTTCTTTGCCTTATGTAATGGTTCGCATCAGTAGGGTACGTCGTGAGTTACATAAGGCTCGTTAAAGCAGGACTGCCGAAAGGCGTGCCAGCCAAACCAGACTGTCACGGCGGGCGCGCTGGGACGATGCGTTTCCGTGGCAAGTTGTGGCCCCATTCTTCCCATGGAAGCCAGCCGTGACAGCGCTCACCAGCGCCGCCGACACCCCCACTATCGTGGTCCGTGAGGTGTGACTCTCCAAGCTGATAGTAGCCTTTTCGACGACGAGTGAGAGCCCAGCAACATCGCCAACTATCCCATCGTTCGACGTTTGCACGGACATTCTTTCTCGACTTCGGCCACAAGATACAGTATCGATCACATGGAAGTTGAAGGAATTATGGTTGAAACAGACGAGAATTACGCCACGTCAAGCGATCAGGATCTCACGAGAGAACCGAACTACCGGACTGGTGGCGTGATCGGCGTCTTTCCCGGGCCGTAGTCAGCTATCAGAGAGTCGGACCGTCGCCTCGATCACTACTGTCTGCGAGATTTGGCTTCCCGGACCTCGCCATCGCTCCGGAGCATATCGGGACATTTGGGACACACACGGACGGTATCCATCCCAGTCGGAGCGAACACCCGGACGTACTGATCGGTCACGAACGCACCACAATTCTCGCACTCAGGCATGACCGATGACGAAGTTCATCTCACTTTATTTTATCGATGTAGTTAAGGTATTCTTAATGGAATTAGACGTTTCGTTCCGTCGGAGATCTTCTATTCATGCCAACTACTCGATCAGGGGAGAAGCAATGCGGTTTGGCGAGGAATTCAGTCACCAAGGTGAGAGATATTACCAATCGATGCTGTTGGTTTCATGTATTTATTCCAAGAAAGTATCTAATCATGAATCCCACGTAGATCCATCTCGATCCACTCAAGATTATGATTCTCAAAAGCGTCCTTCACCTGTTGAGGAGTGACATCATCACTAAATTCGTGCTCGTTCCATTGTCCCCCACCAACACCTTTGTTGCGATCGATCGTATGCACAAAGCCAAACATCACTAGTTTCGAGAGGTGATTGAACATACCGCGCTGGGTGAGCGGACCTCGCCCACTCTCTGATTTGTAGGTCTGAACCACTTGAGAATAGGCAGTGTGTACTTTGCGGGTACGGGCCGGTGTCAGCCCGGCTGAATCGAGATGAGCGAGCGCCTTGAGAATGTAGAGCTTCTCATCATCTTGATCGACAATAGACTCAACAATGTTGCCGTATTCTAAGTCATTGTCCGCTTGACGAATATGTGGTGGCCTGATCAGATCAGATCCGTTCTCTTCGGCGATCTCTGCCGACCGTCGGAGGAGGCGAATTGCCCGACGAGCACTTCCTGAAGCTTCTTGATATGCAAGTGCCGAACACAGGGAAATCGTCTCTTGATCGTAAGCATCATCGTAGAGAGCCTTGTCTGCCCGAGCGCGAAGGATGTCTGAAAGCTCCTCAGCGTCGTAGGCAGAGAATTTGATCTCAGTCTCGCAAAGGCTATCTTTCACTTTTGGAGAGAGGTTCTTGCGGAACGTGTAGTCATTACTGATACCGATGACTCCAACCCGGATGTTCTCAACGTACCCAATGTCTCGGGAACGCGGAAGTTCGTAGAGAAGCGTATCATCGTCTCCGATTTTATCGACTTCGTCCAGGATTACGAGGACAGTCCCCTCAAGGCTGTTGAGCTCCTCATACATGATATCGTAGACATCCTGGGGAGCATAGCCAGTCCCAGTAATGCGATTCCCCTTGTTCCGTAAGCGATTGACGATCCCAACGGCGACTTGATAGGAAGAGGTCTTGTGATCGCCGGTAGTGAAGTTCTCACAGTTAATCCAGACGAGGTTGAGAGCAACTTTCTCCTCTTTGGGTACGTTCTCGTTCTTCCGTTCGATGTCCTGTTCAAGGTTTTCTCGGAGATACTTCGTTGCAGCAGTTTTTCCGACACCCGTATCCCCATAGAGGAACGCATTTTGTGGAGGACGGCCCTTGTAAACAGGTTTGAAGACGCTTGTGTACTGATCAAGGACATCATCACGACAGAGGATTTGCTTCGGTGTATGGTCCTCTTCGAGGACAGTGGCGTTTTTTATCAGTTCAACGTCGTCAGCGAAGATGGAATCGGCATCGGACATTCTGATATGATGTGTAGTATCCAGCCCCATCAAGCTTTCCCGAGTTTCTTGAGTTTCGTTAGTCGGTAAAGATCCCCGTCACTCACACAGCGGTTTTCCTCAGTCAGTGTTTTCTTTCTCTTCTAAGGACGCGGTTCATAGCTACAGATAGTATATAAACTATCTACTAGTATTATTGGATGCTCTAGATCTGATGGATTGTGTGAGTTAGTCTTCTGGGTGTTTGGACTGATGTGGCTAGCAGCAATTACTACTACTACCACTACAAATAAATAGTATTATTATGCGGGTGCAGATTCCAGTCGAAGTGAATGTCCTGATATAGTGATGCTAAACTCGGGAAAACTGCTGTCCCAGCACTATTGCTGTCACTTCAGCCCTCATTTTCGAGTAGATAACTCAGGAAAACCGCTGTGTGAGTGTGGAGGTTATCTCCATTTTCTCGGCGATAGGATAGCATCCCGAAATCGGGAGGCGAGAAACAGTGATCAGAGTTCGACATCGTGGTATCGGCCAAAATTGCTTAACCGACTGTCGACAAACTACTCGCAGTATCGTGAGAGCAGACGTCGATTACTGGATGGCAGAGTACGTCTCCACAGCGACCACCCGCAGGCAAGTCACGTTTCAGCTACCGGTTTCAGCGTTCCAATGCGAGCGAGCTTCGGTCGGCGTGACGCTCAATCACCGATCGATTGTTCGTTCGGTAGGTCGATCGCGACTATGACACACCAACGCACTCTAAGGGGTGATCCATCGTGAACGTGATCGCTGTCGCCGACATCGGCCACTCGGATATGCCGTTGGCACCCACGATTCGCGAGTGTTCCGACACGACGATTCGGGTTGTCCATCACTCCGGGACTGACCCTGAGACGGGGATCTTCTTCTTCCTCGTCGAGAACGCCAGCAAGGGGTTCAATAACCATCTCAACGAGGATCACACAGTCGCGGAGTGGGAATTAGTGGCGGGCTCGGAGGCAACCCGCGTCTATCGGATCCGCCATTCGCCTGAGACGAAGCTCATTTCGCCGAAGACCAGTGAGCTCAGCGGACTGATGCGCAAGGCGACCACCAACACCCGCGGATGGACAGTCCAACTCCAGTTTCCCCACAGGGAAGCACTTGCCGCGCTATCGGACTACTGCGATAACGAGGACATCTCATTCACGCTCCAGAAAATGTTCCGGCAGGACGAGTGGGACGGCGGGGAACCCACGGCGTTGACCGAGGCCCAGCGCGAAGCGCTGATGACCGCCTACGAGAGCGGTTACTTCGAAGAACCACGTGAGGCACCTCTTGACGAGATCGCAGACGAATTCGACCTGTCACCGACAGCTATTGGCGGTCGGCTCCGACGTGGGACCGCCAAGCTCGTCGAAACCGCACTCATAGAGGATTGAGCCGACGAGATCGAAGGTGGGTATCACGGGGTGAAGACGGATCTGCGATCGACCTGTGGCTGGCTCGGTCGTCCCCGAACTATGGTACCTGCCGGTGGTTGACTAGGATATCGAAGGCGAACTTGAGTGCGATCATGCCAATGATTGCGGAGACAACAAATGTCACTGAGAGCCCGTGTGCGAGGACACTAGCCGCACCAGCCGGTGCAGTGTCACCTTCGAACAGCATGCGCTAGAGGGCACCAAGGATCGAAACGCCGGGGGCATTCGCTACTTGTCCTCGAGTTTACGGTCTAGTGGGCCACCGAATCCAACACTACGGAAAGCGGATCTTCTTCTTTGAGCCGCTGTTAGATGACGAATCGACTGTGTACGCGCCGTGCTTCCGCGGAAGGTTGTCGTCGTGCAAGCCGTGGTCGTAGCAGTGAACCATCGAACTCCAGTTGGCCGCAGCCATGGCCTGGCTGGCGGGGGGAGTGGTCTCACCCGGCCTGTTGCGACTCTCGGGCTCTTGGTATCCGAAGCGCTCGCGGATCTCTGCCTCGACCCCCTCGTTGAGGTCCATACCGAGCTGTAGGCTGTCCAGCAGCCGCTGCTCAACGTTGTCGGTGATCAGGTCGTGGGCCGCCTGGTTGTCACCACTCTCGAAGAGCTTCTGAGCAGCCTTCTCGATCGTGTCGCGCTCGGCGAGCAATTCCTGCTCGAAACCTTCGATCGCGCCGACCACGCCGGGCAGGAACTCGCTTGGTCGCTCACCGGTGAGGTACAGCAACCGTTTGAACTCACGGGTCGCGTAGCGCGTGCCCTCCTGAAATTGCCAGCCATGGTCCAAGAAGTTCGATGCGGAGTTTTTCGTCATGTACCGATGCTGGCGGAACTCCGGCGGAACCTCCTCAGCGGCGATCGGGATCGGCACGAAGGGAGTGGTGATCGCGCTCGTCACCGCGGTCCAGAGCGTCTGTAGTTTCTTGTGCGCGTCGGGACGCAGGTGGGCGACCTGGCCGTAGCCAGCAAAGTCGGTCGACCACCGGGGATCTCGGACCACGGCAAGCATGTCTTCGAGGCTCAGGGGGGTCTGGTTTTCGAGTTCCTTCTCACGCTTCAGGGGGTGACGGGCATCCTGGAAGAACGTGGCGTAAATGTAGTCCTCGACCGGCTTCTCGGCAGGGAACTCGCCGACGCCGTACACGTCGAGCAGATTCAGGGTGTCACCCCTGCCGTCCCACCACCCCTGCTCCTTGGCGAAGCTCAACAGTTTATCCGAGGCCATGAAGTCCGGGTTGTCCTCGTGGTCGGCCGGGAAGTCGAGGATGTAGCCGAAGTACGACACCCTGACCTCGTCCGAACCGAGGCGTTCGGCGGCCCACAGATCACCGTCGGGATGGGCGAAGTTGATGAAGACCCAACCTTCGTTCTCATCGGCGAACAGGTGTGAGTTGCCACCGTAAGTCGAGTAGCCGTGCTCGTCCATCAGCCCACCGACGACCTCGACGGCCTCTTGAGCGGTTGAGGCGCGCTCCATCGCGGCCTGCGCCAAGTCCGAATACTGCGGGCCGCGCAGGGGTGCCGCCTCTTCAGCCATCGTGACGAGCTCCTCGCGCGAGGGCGACCAAATATCCCGCGCAGCCAGGCCGTGCTCATTCAATCCACCGTTGGTCAGCGGCGGCGGAAACCCAGCCCACTCAGAGTAGAAAGAGGAGATGTACTTGTTGGTCTCTTCAGCCTGTGGAATCTCCATCAGTTCGCCGGAGATACTGGCGTTCTCAGTGACACCTACCGTAGTGGTGGCGTCTTTAGGGAACTGCTGACGTGGGACGATATCGATCCAGTGGCTGGACTGTTCGTGCCCGAACCCACCCAACATGGTCGACCCATCATCGGTCAGATCGCTGCCGACGTAGAAGCCGATACTCTTGGTCGGTGGATTCTTTGTTTTGGTCGTAGTGGTCGCGTCGGCGTTCGGGTTGCGTGCGGTTGCGTCCTTTTCACCGGAAGCGTTGCTTCCTCTCACGTATCCGGGGAGGAGTGTGGAGGCAGCTGTAAGCGCCCCGAACTTTCGTCGTGTGAGATGTATCAGGCTCATTGCGCCGTCGCCTATCGGACGATCGTTCATTAACTACTTTCCACAATAACAGAACATCATTAATTGGGGGTGGATACGCTCTTGGCAGAGCCTCTTGGTCTTCTGAGGGTCAGATTTTTCAAAGCGCTGAGTGTAGCTTCAACCGTGAACTAGCCGGTTTACCGTAAGTTATACCGTAAACTGGCTCGTAGACCGTTCATGCCTCCAGAGGGTTACACGACAATCACGGTTAGCGACAGATTGGCCGCTAAACTCACTCGAATCATGGCGCGTCATGATTGCTCCAGCTACGCTGAAGCAATCAAGTATGCTGCCGATACGACACTCGTTCAGGAAGATGAAATCACTATACGGGAGCTTGTTCAGCTCCTCGCCGAACGCGTTGACGAGGTAGACGAAAGCGTCTTACAGTAAAACTTACGGTAAACTGCTAATTTGAGGGTTGATGCTACACTGAGTCTCTGAACTGAGAATACATAGTTTTGAATGAGTACACGCTCAAGGTGCCCTTCGGTTTCTATTCCCCTTCCTAAAGGAAGTGTACTCGCGGTTCGTGAAGAAATTTCTCCAGAGGGGAGCGGAAGCCTACTTGTCTGCTGATTAGGCTTCAGTGGTCGTCATGTTGCCCATCATCTCCGTCTCCGTCATATTGCCGGTCATGTTGCCTTCCATTCCGGTGGTCTCCTCCATGGCAGTACCTTCCATTTCAGTAGTTTCTTCCTCCATGGCGGTGCCTTCCATTTCGGTGGTCTCCTCCATAGCAGTACCTTCCATTTCAGTGGTTTCTTCCTCCATGGCGGTGGTTTCCTCTTCCTCCATAGCAGTGGTTTCTTCTCCGCCTTCCATTGCGGTAGTCGCTTCGCCCGCTCCGCCCGCTTCGCCTGCGGTAGTTCCGTTACCGCCACCGCCGCCTCCGCCGCCGCTACACCCGGCGAGCACGAGTGTGAGGGCAACAAGACCGATCATGGCTGTACGCTTCGAGACTACGTCCATCTGTTTTAGCTTCGAGAGCATGTTTCTCCGTTCGCGGTGAGATAGGGGATCCATTTAATCAGGAGTTCCGAACGACAGTTTGTGTGCATGAGACGGGCGGCTAACCGCGGCAGACCTCTAACCACGAGTGGATGTCACAGAAGACATCCGCGTTCGAGCCGGCGATCAGGCGGCTCGAACGCCAAGCCGCGGAATCGATTCACGAAGACACGGATCTTCTCACGGTAGTTCATGGGTTTGACCTCAGCCTCGCTGAGGTCTACGAAGTCAGCGAAATCGAGTGGAACGCTCGCTACGGCTACGAACCGATGGTTCGGGCATTCTACTGCAAGGAACTCGCTGGTTTCACGACCGAGGAGCTTCACGAGTACCTCACCGACGCCGAGCGTGCCCGCACGCTCGGCTTCGACCCCGATCAGTTCGCTCTGGGGAAGACCGCGCCGGGGCGAACCACGCTCGGTCGCGCGTGGCGCGAGCGCTTTCCCGAGCGGCTCAAGACGTTCATCCAGAGGTCTGCTGAGCGTATTCTCGGTGTTGCCCACGAAGTGGGCAACCCACTCGGGATGCGCGCTCTCGAATCCGAAGACAAGAGCGATCTCTCCAGTCGGTCCGAACAGCGCTACATTGACAGCAAGGCGAAGAAGGTGACGCAAGCGCTGTGTGAGTACGTCTTTCCGGCGATGGACCTCGACCGGCCGGACGACGGAACGCGGTATGACGATACCGCGTTCCTCGAGCTCCAGAGCTATCTTGGATTGACGGATACAGCTGCCAACCAGGGAAGCCGACTCTTCGACGAGGAAACCACCCGCGAGAGCGGTGGGCCAGATAGCGATACTCACCTCCACTACATCAAGCAAATCGAGGCGATGGGAGTGGTCAGCGTAACTTTTGGACATCTGGGAGAAACGTTTCAATCCAGTGGCTGGCGAAGCTCAGTCGATGGCTCAATCGAAGAAATTCCTCGACGAGGAACTCTCTGAAGTGGTCTTTGTCCTCGAAGATNATCCAGTGGCTGGCGAAGCTCAGTCGATGGCTCAATCGAAGAAATTCCTCGACGAGGAACTCTCTGAAGTGGTCTTTGTCCTCGAAGATGGTTGGCGAAATCTCTCGTTTGAGGTCTTTCCACAGCGGTTCGATCGCGTTCAGCGTTGGCGAGTACGGCGGGATGAAGACGAACTCGATGCCGAGTTCGTCGGCCCGTTGTTGGGTGAGTTTCGCGTGATGGGAGCTGTAGTTGTCGGCGACGAGCAGAATCCGCCCCACCGGATTCTGCTCGCGAATCTCTTCGAGCGCCTCAACGATCGTCTCCTTGACCAGTTCGTCTTTGAACGTGATCACGCTCTGGCCAGTNAGAATCCGCCCCACCGGATTCTGCTCGCGAATCTCTTCGAGCGCCTCAACGATCGTCTCCTTGACCAGTTCGTCTTTGAACGTGATCACGCTCTGGCCAGTTATCGCGTAGAAGCCGATCGAGCGCCACGGAAACGTCACCAACGGCTTTGGAATCGTGACCGTGCGGTCGAACGACCACATCCGTTGAGAGTTCTCAAATGGCTGTGGCCACGCTTCGTCGAAAGAAGCCCAGTACGATGGGATCATCNGGATCCATCGGGCGCGGCTTCGCGTAGTTCATGCCGGCAGCTCGAAGCTTCCGGCTCAGGTGTGCTGGGTGGTACGTGACGCCGTAGCGGTCTTCGATGAGCGCATGAATCGCTCGCGGCGTCCACGGCTGGCCCTCTTCGAGGATGTCACAGAGTTCGTCGAACTGCTCGTTGGTGAGCTTCGGCGGCCGTCCGCCGCCGAAGCCTGGCCGGAGGCCTTCGACACCGGCTTCGTTCCACGCGCGTGCCCACCGACGCGTCGTGGATCGAGAGATCCCGACGCGGTCGCCTGCTTCTTCGTGCGTATCGCCAGCGTAGAGATTCTTCACGTAACAGAGCCGCCGGACGAGACGCGTCTCGTCCGCCTTTTGCGCATCTGCAATCGCTCGATCAAGCTCATCACCCGACAGATGTCTCACCAACAGACCTCGCCGATTGTTCTTCATCACCGTAGAGAGGCGCTCTAAGGGGTCAGCTCTTTCGCAGACCACTCAGATCGCCTCGATGGTCAACGGGGCGATTGCGGAGATGGTGGATGTGGCCAAGCGCTACTACTCGATAGATCGCCACGTCGACGTGGCGATCGATGTCACCTACATCGCCTACTACGGCGATCGCGACGAGTTCCAGATGAGTACGGGCGCACCATCGAACAAATCCTACTCATGGTGTTACAAGATGGCGACCATCTCGATCGTGGGCGATGAGGTGAAGTTCACGCTGGGGATGCGGCCGCTGTGCCGCCGCTTTCCCTCCATGCCTCGGAGGGTTCTCATGGACCAACTGCTCGACATAGCAAGCGAGCACGTCTCTATCGGGACAGTGTATGCCGATGCTGGCTTCGACAGCATCGGCGTGATGCATGTGGTCGAGGAAGCGGGTTTCTCCTACCTCATCCGGAAATCGTCGGACGATCGAGTTGACCGCTTCGTGGCTGGTATGGACCACGACGTCGCCGTGAAACAGACTCACGAAATGGAGAAAACCATCCGAGGAGAGAAGGTGACGGTCACCCCGACGCTCGTCGGGGTTCCCTCGGATCGTAAGGAGGATGCAACGGTGACGTTCGTGACGAATCTGTCAGTGGATGACGCGACGAAACAAGCACGAGGGCGTACGCGCCGCGTGATGCGGCGGTACGCCCGAAGATGGGGTATAGAGAACAGCTACAAGTCGATCAAGGATTTCCTCACGTGGACGACCTCACGGAATACTGCCGTGCGCGTGTTCTACTTCGGGTTTGCTGTGATTCTCTACGACATGTGGCTGCTGGTTGACCTGCTGATACAGGTCAACCTCGACATCGAACAGCGACTCAAACCACGCGTGCCTGCGCGGACGTTCCTGAACATCGTCCGCAAAGATATTCCGGTGACGTAGGCGTTCCGCGGCAGCGGAACGCCGTCTCGTCAGAGACATCTGAACCCACCCGCTCTGTTTTCGGAGGTGATATCGACGGAAGGAACAGTCAGTGTGGTAGGTTGGCGAACGAGATCAACCACGACAATTTTCCACACCTTCGGGCAGTGCAGTTATCGGACGCTCAACGATTTCAGATGCACATTCCGAACACCTGGTTAGTGCCTAAGAGAAGTTTTGCACATAGGCCAGTGACGATTCTCTGTCTGTAGACTTAGAGACGCGGACTCTCTCCTCATCCATGCCCAGAACTTACCTGAACCACTAATAACTCGCCGCCTGCTCTCTTTCTGCGGCGTATCCGCTAGAGGAGTCGTTGTCGTCATCAGAGAAACATTCAAAAAAGGTATGATTCGAATCGTTCGATGGCTGTCATCAGCGACAGCTACTGCATCTTCTGAGCGGAGAATCGCGTATCGAAGGTTGTGAAACAGTGAGTCACTGACCCTATCCCGACTCCGCCTTGCGTTCAACAAGATATCCTATGAACAAGTCACAGGCCATTAGGCGGATTGGAGTTCTACCATCGATGCCTCGAAGTCTTCGACGAACGCGCCTTGTCCGCCGGCATTGTATGTTCCGCGGTCGGTTTCAATGATGAGCGTGTTCTCGACCGGGAACGAGCTGTTCGTCGGTTCGAGCAGTGATTGTCGGACATCAACAATGATACCATCGAGTTCATTTGGGCCGTCTTCACTGTGGAGGGAACGACCGGTGACGCGTGCGCGGATTGTGGAACCGGTGCGGATGTGGAGCGCCGCCTGCAAAACCGCGTGGCGAAAGTCCCGGTACGTCGCCGGTAGCGGCTCCGGATCGGCCGCGTAGATCTCGGAGGCTATCGGGAAGTAGTTCCCGAGAAACGAGCCCACGATGACCGGGCCGAGCTGTTCCTGTGCGAAGACGATCGCCTGCGCGGCGTTGTTCGCGCGTGAAAACATTTCGGGCGGTGCAACGAGCCCCAGTTCCCGGTCGACGGTGAGGATCGTCGGCGTCGGCTGATCCCACACGCGGGCGACCGAGGCCAACTCGTCAAGGCCGAGGTCGTCGTCGGGCTCCGCCCCTGTGACGAGGAGCACGACGAGCACGTCGCGCTCGATCGCGTCCCGGAGCTCCGTGGCGACGTCATCGAGCAGTCGGTGGGGGATCGCGAGCATCACCTCCTCTTCCGCGCGTCCGAGAAGCTCGGCGACGCGCTTGAGCACGGTGACGCGTGATTTGACGACCTCGAAGCTCTCCGAGCGGGGGGCCGCCTGCGAGAAGCGCGATTCGAGCGCCGGTTCCATTTTTTCGAGGCCGTCGGCGAGAGTGTCCACGACGCTCTCGGGCGGGTGTGCCCGAATCGTTGTCGGCACGACGTGATCGTTTACCTCGACGAACCCCCGATCGGCGAGCGTTTCCGCGACGCTGTAGACGTGGCGTTTGGAGACGTCCGCCTCGTCAGCGACGACGCTCGCCTTCGCTTCGCCCTGTTCCAGAATCGCCAGATACGTGTCGATCTCCTTGTCCGACAGGCCGAACTGCTGTAACAGCTGCTCGATCGAGGGGTCATTCATGGCAGTCGCTCACAGCGGCTGATACTTACAGTATCCGGTGGTGACGGACGCCGCCGCGGTGGAGTCACCGTCATTCCTGACCACTGGGTATCAGGACAGCAATATCATCGATCCGGATTCCGTCTCCAGTCAGCGCGGACTCGTCAAACAGATCGGTGTGTTCGACGGCCCGGTCGAGAGTCACAATCACCGGGTCGGGGCCGAAGTTCAGCACGACGATCAGCCGTTCGTATTCGGTGCCACGTTCGTAGGCGACGACACGTTCGGGATCGCCGGTGTGGACGTCACACGCGACGGGCTCGACGCCAGAGGCGCAGAGTGCCGGATATTCGTTGCGCAGCGCGATGAGCCGGCGATGGAACTCGGTTAAAGCGGCGTCACCGTCGTGCCAGCGCATCGTGCCACGATCCGTGGGAACGCCGCGTTCCTGACCGTAGTAGACCATGGGAACGCCGGGAAGCGTAAACGTTGCAGCCGCGGCGGGCCGCAGGCTGCCGTCGTTGCATTCGGTCGCGTAGCGGTCCTCATCATGGTTCTCGACGTAGCGCATATGGAGCGCCTCGTTGGGATAGCCGTGGCGACGCGAATCATCAAGCGCGTCGAACAGACTGCTCGCCGGTGCGTCGCCAGTGCCGATATTCCGGAGCACAGCGTACAGATCGGTGTCGTAGTGAACGTCAAACTCGTTCTCTCGGAAGGCGGCGTCCCGCGGAACGGTCTCGTCGAGCAGGAGAAACTCCTCATCCCGTGATTTCAAACGTTCGCGGACTTCTTTCCAGAAGCCGTGTGGGATGCCCCATGCCACGTCACACCGGAACCCGTCGACCAGCGGTGCCCATTCGTCGATGACGTCGAGCATCCACTCACGGACGGCGAGGGAATCGTAGTTCAGGTTCGGGATCTTCGACCACGTGAAGTAATGGCCGGGTGCGTCGTCGCCGGCCCAGTCAACGCCCGTGGTGTCCTGGGTGGCCGGAACCCGTTCGTAGTGATCGGCGTACTCGGGGACGCCGGCTCGTTGAAGTTGAAACGCCGGATGGTCACGGGAGGTGTGATTGATCACGAGGTCGAAGAGCATCCTGATGTCGGCCTCGTGGAGGCGATCGACCAGCGACGCGAATTCTTCACGCGTGCCGAGATCCGCGGCGGTGTCGAACAGATCGGTGATGTGGTAGCCGTGGCGGGTGGGGCTCTCACAGACTGGCGTGAGCCAGACAGCATCGACGCCGAGCGATTCGAGATAGGGAACTCGTCGTTCGATCGCCGCGAACGTGGTGTCGACGGTGTCGCCGGCGAACGCCCGAACGAAGATCTCGTAGATAGTCGCGTCGCGAACCCACGCCGGTGGATCGGCGGGACGGTCGAACGAGATGGTCCGCGTCCGTTCGCCGGCGGGCTCAGAATGGATCGTCAGCGTGTCGGCGATGCTGTGTCGTTCGGCGACGGCGACGGCGTGGACGCGCGATAGTTCCGAAAGCGTGTCGACAGAGGCTCGCAACGTCTCGTCGTCGACGGTGACTGCATCGCGCGTAAGGGTATCCCGGTCGTCGAGATGGAACTCGACGCTCGGCACGCTCCCGTTGGGAGCGGCGTCGGCCGTCGCGGTCACGACGATTTCGTCGTCCTCACGCCGTCCGTCGAGGCGAACACGCGGCCGGCCGGGGCCATCGACCGTGACCTCGCTCGTCGCATGCGGCTCAAACTCGTCGTCGAAGGCGAAGATGGCCTCGTGTGTGCCGGGTGGAAGCGTCACGTCGAGGAACCACTCGTTGCCCACGTACCCGCCGGCGCGAGCGTTCTCACCGGAACGATCACCCTCCCCAGTGCGCTCGGCTCGGTGTGTCCCCATCGTGAAATCGTTGAACTGCCCGATCACGGCGGCGTGGTCGACACCATCGAGGTCGCTATCCACCTCGTCGGTGGTCACGCTGAAGCGTGCCTCACGGCGAGGATCGGGGAATACGCGCACCGTTTGGCTGTGAACACCGTCGGGAGCGTCGAGTTCGACGCGGTAGATGCCAGGAACGTCCGGCACGAGGTGGACGACCGCTTCGTCGTCGATCGTCACCATGCTCTCGGCCGGTTGGTCGACGATTTGCCACGCGTACTCCGCTACCGTGTCGGGGTTGCGCGGTGCCAATTCGATCGATTCACCGACGTGAAGAAAGCGCGGTGGTCCAGGGTGGTGCATACTCACACGGGTCGCCACCGAAGGGTTTGACCGTTTCGGTTGTGGAAGAGATTTGAACTACAATTGCACCAAAGTTATTAGGGCGTGGAGAGGACGCTCTATCAATGCACCTCCGCGACGCGCTGGACGATTACAAGCGTCACCGAGACGACGCCACTCGGTTTCCAGGCGAACGACGGACGACGACCGGGCGTTTCTCCGGGTCCGATGGGCGACTCATGCACGTCGACGAGGACGGGGCGATACGGGATTGTAGCTATCCGCTCATGGGACTGACCGGAATCGTTCGTTCCCGGTTCGGCGTCCGACCGATCGACGAGACCGAGCCGACATGGTTCGACGCCCGGCGCAGTACTCAGCGTTACGAGGGCGATACCGCACTCGTCGTCACCGATCACAAGACCGACCACGGAGTGATAACCCAGTACGACCTCACATTCGACGAAATACACGTCACCCACGTCGACGTGAGTGCGGCCGAGGAGTCTCTTGACGTGGTTGCCGGCGTCGGGTTCGCTCCGGACGGGCGTGACACGCGCATTGGACAGCTCCATCACGATGATGCGATCGAATTCTACCACGCCGCGGAAACCGATTACCTCGCAAGCGCCACCGGGTTCGAGACGATCTGTAGCTCTGGACTCGACGGGTTTGAAGCTCTTCTCGACGGGACACCGTCCACGTACCCCCGGGCGGATGAAGAGCAGACCTCGGGAGAAGACGCACTGGGTGGCGACGTCTGCTGTGTGCTCCCGGTCGAGAACGGGACGGCAACGATGGCGACGCTGTTGACGAGACGCACGGACCAGCCGCGCGAGGCCGCTCTCGACGCGGTTCGAACGGCCGCAGCGGACCACAATGCCGCCGCACTCGAACGTGCAGCCAACCGACGAGCCGTACCGTTCACTACTGAACACCTGCACGCCGACGCGATCAGGACAGATCTCCGGGTACTCTCGGCGCTTACTGGGCAGTCGGGGCTCCGGATCGCTGCCCCGGAATTCGACCCGTACTACGCCCATTCAGGAGGGTACGGCTACGCGTGGTTCCGCGACGACGCCGAAACCTCGTCGTTCCTCCTCGACGCCGACCGGCAGCTCGATCTCGGGCTCGACGACTGGCACGCCTGCAGCGCAGCGGCCTACGCCGCGACACAGCGCGACGACGGGACGTGGCCACACCGTGTCTGGGCATTCGACGGCACGCTCGCGCCGGGCTGGGCCAATGGTCGGCTGGAGACAGACAAGCGCGAGGACTATCAAGCCGATCAGACGGCGAGCGTCGTGGCCTACCTAGCAGCGCATGGGAGCGGGAACGACCACCACGACGTGGTGAACCGCGCGCTCGACGCGCTTGACGACGACCTCGCCACCGACGGCCGGCCAATCGGCGGCGAGAACGCGTGGGAGGACATGACCGGACGGTTCACCCACACCACAGCCACCGTCCTCGAAGCGTATTCGGCGGTCGCCGCGACCGACAGCGATCTCGCCGACCGAGCGGCCGAGCAGGCCGCTGTGGTCTATGACGGCCTGGACGATCTCTGGGTCGAAGAGCGCGGCATCTTCGCACTGCGCGAGTACGGCCCCGACCATGACGCCGACGGCGAACTCGACGATCGGTGTGATTCGGCAACATTCGCGCTTGTCAGCGCTCACCGCGAGCACGCTCGTATCGGCGACATCGACGACGAGCGTCTCGATCGGCTCGTATCACACGTCATGACGCTCGTCGACGAACTTCGACACGATCCCGACAGTAGTGCAGTTGCCGGGCTCGTTCGGTACGACGGCGACGACTGGCGACGGCGCGAACAGGGCCACGAGAAGATTTGGACGGTCTCGACAGCATGGGGGGCGTACGCCGCCGGATCGCTCGCCGCGATGCTCGCCGAACACGACGACGAACGCACAGAGGAACTGGCCGCAACGGCCCGAGACCTGCTCGGACTCGTCCTGCCCGACGGCCCGCTTGCCCGCGACGACGGCTCGTTGCCGGAACAGGTGTTCGACGACGGGACGCCCGACAGCGCGACGCCACTAGGATGGTCTCACGCACTGCGGCTGGCGACGATCGCTCTGCTCGACGAGTACTCTATGCTCGAACCACATGCAGTTGTTGCGAACGACTGACCCGCGTCGTCAGGGCGACGTCGTTGCCGCGACCGCCGGCTCGGGAGCGTCCGTCGTCAGTAGCGAGTCGCCGCTTGTCGTGTCGAAGAGATGCACTTCCTTCGGCTCGAACGTCACGCGAATGACGTCGCCCGTCTCGGGTTCGACGTCGGAGGCGACCCGGGCGATGAACTCTGGCCCGAGATCCAGATAGAGGTAATTGTCACTTCCAACCGGTTCGACGACCTCAACACCGGTCTCGATTCCGTCTCGATCGCCGGTAACGCGAACGTTTTCAGGACGAATCCCGAGCCGCGCGGTCGTCACGTCGGCTGCGGCGACGCGCTCGCCACGCTTGCCAGTCAGTTCGTACTCGAAGCGGTTCTCGTTCACGAGCTTGACACCCTCGTCGGCGGTCTCAACGGTGACATCGAGGAGGTTCATCGAGGGTGAGCCGACGAATCCACCGACAAACTCGCTGTTCGGAGTCGTATACACATCCTTCGGTGTGCCGGTCTGCTGGAGAACGCCGCCGTTCATGATGGCGAGTCGGTCGCCCATTGTCATCGCTTCCTCCTGATCATGGGTCACGTAGATCGCTGTGGTTCCAAGTTCGTCTTGGAGGCGCTGAATCTCGGTCCGCATGCTCGCCCGGAGCTTCGCGTCGAGATTGGAAAGCGGCTCGTCGAACAGGAACACGTCCGGCTCGCGCACGATGGCGCGACCGAGCGCGACGCGCTGTTTCTGACCACCGGAGAGCTCGCTGGGTTGGTCGTCGAGTAGCCCCTCGATACCCATCATCGCCGCCGTCTCGTCGACTTTGGCGTTGCGTGCGTCCTTGCCGAGGTCGGTGCTCATCCGGAGGCCGAACGCCATGTTCTGCCGGACGGTCTTGTGTGGGTACAGTGCGTAGTTCTGGAACACCATCGCAACATCGCGGCGACGCGCGTGGACGTCAGTAACGTCTTCACCACCGATGTGAACCCGTCCCGACGTCGGCTGTTCAAGTCCCGCGATCATGCGGAGTGTCGTAGATTTCCCACAGCCAGAGGGGCCGACGACCGTGACGAATTCGCCATTGGCCACCTCCAGAGAGACATCATCGACCGCCACTAGCCGTCCGCTGTTGAACTCCTTTCTGAGAACGTCAAGCGTGACAGTTGCCATCCGCTGAGGGCTATGGGCGAACGAACATAGTTCTTCCCCCGAAAAGAGAATTTGCGATGTGATATTTCGTAGCAGTTATATTGTGGTGGTTCAAGGCGATGATCTACCCGTTTCGTGTGATTCGGTTCCGACTCGATCAGGCACGATGGCGAGTGACCTCGGGTGCGATCCGTCCCACGATCGTGACAAGTACTCGTGTGGTTCCGAAGCTATTAAGTTATGAACGACTCTTTCATCCAACGTTCACCATGACAACGAATCGCAGAACGTTGCTGAAACACATCGGCGGAACGAGCGCCTTGCTGGCGGTTGTGGGCTGTATCAGCGCCCAGAAACAAGGATCTAGCGACGGGTCCGGGAGCGGCGACGGGCAGAGCGGCAGTAATGGATCGTCAGCAGGCGATACCAACGGCTCCGGTAGCGGGACGGCGGGCAATGAAAGCGGGTCAGCTGGATCGGCGGGGTCGGCGAAAGCGTGGTACTCGCTGCCGGAACCCGAAATCCCCGCCCGAAAGAGCGCGATTAAGGCATTCAATTCCCAGTCGAAGAACAGTCTCAAAGGAGCTGATATCTCCGATATGGAAAAAAAGACCACGAGTGCGATCCCGGCAGGACAGGGCGCGCAAACGTTCGAGTGGGCCCACGACTGGGTCGGCGATTACTTCCAGCGCGGTTTCGTTGTCGATCAGAGCGACAATCTCGGCGTGACCCTCGATTCGTTCACAAGCGCGGCTGCGGAGGCGATCCAGTTTGAAGGCAACATCGTCGGTCTCCCGCACGCAGCCGAGACGGTGACGTTGATATACAACACCGATATGGTCGACGAGGCACCGAAGACGGTGGCCGACATGGTGTCTATGATGAAAGAACACCACGACCCAAGCAACGGAACATACGGACTGAGCTACCCGTTCGATCCCTACTACACCAGCGCGTGGCTTCAGGCGTTCGGCGGGTACTACTTTGACCCAGACAAAGAGCAAATGCTTGGAGTCAACAAGAAACAGACCGTCCGTGGGCTTGAGTTTGCACTCGAAAACTTCAAACCGTACATGCCGAACGATCCCAAATACGAGCCACAGGCGGCCGCCTTCGCGGCGGGGAACGCGGCGTTCGCCATTAACGGGCCGTGGTATCTCGCGACACTCAACGAGAAAGGAGTGAACTACGAAGTGACGTCGCTCCCATCGCCCGATGGCGGAACGGTCAAACCCTACACCGGGATCACGATGTGGTACTTCACGAAAGCCATGGAAGAGAGCGGCGCTGACACCGCTGCCGCACGGTCGTTCATCGAGTGGTACGTAACGAACGAAGACCACCTCCTAACGCTCGCTAAAGACCAAGGTGTGATTCCGGTGCTGTCGAGTCTGGTTGGTAGCGACGAGCTGCCGAGCGAGGTACAGACGTTCTCACAGACCGTTAAACAGGGAGTACCAATGCCGACGCATCCGAAGATGAACAAGGTGTGGCCGGGGATGGAGACCGCACTCATCAGCGCGTTCAACGGGGATTCTACTGCTAAGGCCGCGCTCGATCAGGCCGCCAAAACCATCCGTAGCAACTGGGAGTAGTCGGTCATGAGCACGGTTTCGCGTGTCGCACGCCGTATCGAGGCGATCCCATTTCTCGACAAACGAGACGTCTCATTGTTGTTCGTCCTCCCCGGGCTGTTCGTCTTCGCGGCGTTCATGCTGTTTCCGGTGGTGTATCTCGTCGGGGTCTCGTTCACGAACGCCGCTCCAGCGAACCTGTTCGCCGGCGACGGGGTCGCCTCGGTGCTGACGTTCGGCGAGGCGACGTTCGTCGGTCTCCAAAACTACGTCGACGTCCTCACCGACCCGACGTTCTGGAACTCCTTCGGGGTGACGTGGCTGTTCGTCGCGACGAGCGTCGTTCTGAAGATCGGACTGAGCCTTGGTATCGCACTCGTCGTGACCAACGACCGCGTGCGCGGCAAACGGGTGATGCGGTCGTTCATCATCCTCCCGATGGGGCTGCCGGCCATCTTCACGGTCACCGTCTGGCGGGGTATCTTCAGTTCGGCCGAATTCGGGCTGGTGAACCAGGCGCTATCGGCCCTCGGGATCGGATCGGTTGCGTGGCTCTCCGAGCGGTGGCCGGCCTTTTTCGCGTACAACGTCACGGAGATGTGGCTCGCGTACCCGTTCATGGTCATCATCACCGTCAGCGCGTTACAAGACGTGCCCGAGGAACTCCACGAGGCGGCGAAAGTCGATGGTGCAGGCTTCTTCTCACGACTCCTGCACGTGACTCTCCCATCGATCAAGCGACCCGTGCTGTTCGCCTCGATCCTGACGGCGGCCGCGTCATTCCAACAGTTCCTCATCCCGTTCGTGTTCAACCAGGGCGGTCCTGCCCGGGCGAACGAACTCATCGTGGTCTACGGCTACCGGGAGGCGCTTTCGTTCTCGGAGTACGGATACGGTGCAGCTGTCAGTCTCATCGCGGTGGCGTTCATTGGCGCGTTCATGTGGCTAAATGTTAAACGTGGTCGGCTCGCTGATGGGGTGGCAGAACAGTGAGTCTCTTCAGCCGGATCAGTCGGAAACTGAAGACCGACATGCAGAATCTCGCGCGCCAGCCCGTCACTGCCGTTCGTGACGCGGTGTATACGGCTAACGGTATCAGACGCGGCGAGATATCTCCCACCGAGCCGCTGAAAACGCTTGGTGCGACTCTAGGTGCGCTCATAGTGGTGCTCGCACTTCTATTTCCGATCTACTGGATCCTGACGGCCGCCCTCTCCAGTACCGGTGGCTCGATCTACTCCTCCGGGGGGTTTCGCCTTCTTCCGGAAAACCCGACGTTACAGCCATTCCTCTGGGTGATCGGCGACCTCATCGTTCCGGGGTACACCGTTTCGATGAACGTCCCACTCACCGATCTCGCCGTCGTCGTCAATACGCCTGAGATCGTCATGCTCGACGTCTCTCAGTATGGTGTGACGAATCCATCGAACTTCAAGGAATTCCTCTGGAACAGCCTCACAGTTGCGGTCCCGACCGTCGTCATCGCCATGTGCCTGGTCGTACCGGCGGCGTACGCACTCTCACGCCGGGAGTTCATTTTCCGACGAAAGGTGCTGTTCGTGTACGTCCTGATGACACAGATCGGCGGCGGTCTCGGCGTCGCGTTGCTGATCGGACTGTACGCCGTGTACGTCCAGTTCGGCATCAACGACAGCAAGCTCGCGCTCGCAGTCTACTACGCAGCGACCGCGATCCCGTTCAACACGTGGCTATTGAAAACGTACATGGACGGGATTCCTGTCTCCTACGAAGAGGCGGCCGTCGTCGACGGTGCGCCACCATGGCGCGTCGTCACCGAGGTCATCATTCCACTTTCCACCGCGGGACTCGCCACAGTGTTCATCTTCACGTTCCTCACCGGCTGGACGGAGTTCGTGGTCGCGCAGACACTACTCACCACCGAGAACTACACTCTTCCGGTTGGGCTGTACTCGCTCATCAGCGAATATTCGATACCGTGGGCGCGCTTCTCAGCGTTCGCGCTCACCTTTGCGACACCGATCATGCTGGTGTATCTGTTTGCCCAACGATACATTGAGGGGGGCCTCTCGTTCAGCGGAATGGAGGGATAAGGCACAACTAGCCGAGCTGGCGTAGCGTCCACCACGGCCTCAATCGTCGGCATCGATCTGTTCGCCGTCGATTTATCTCTCAACAAACTCCTCGTTGCGGCCTCGAACCTGGTGCTCTCGCCGGTGGTCCGATAGCCGCCGCCGCCGAACCGGGGAAATGGTCGAATCGTTGGGTTCTATGATGTCGATGTTGGGATCGCACGTCATACCGTCACCGTTGATTGGTGCATCGTAGCTCTGATTGCGGTGCTCGATCGTTCCTGTACTGAGAAGTTGTACGTTACCTTGTCGTCAGGGCTCCCGCCGCTGACGACTCCGACCATGTGCTTGTGTTCGGCTGAACGTCAGTATGCAAGCCTGACCGCAGGATACGGCTTGACCTCTGTACAAAATTGGTGAGCAGTCCGGCGAGCATGGATTTTCGCTTCTTCAACCGCTACCGCATGTGTCGAGTGGACTCTGCCGGTCCATACACACTCGTTGCACGTTGCGCGGTATGCCTGGTGTTGTGGGTTTGTTACTGAGTGTGGCACTGGATCGCATCCTCCCTCGAAGATCGAGCTTAGACTCGATGGAATTGAGACTGTCGGTCCAGAACTTCCCCCATAGCAGCAGAAGTCAGGCAGGCGGGTTGCCCATGCATGACTGGGTTCGAAACCAATACCGAAGCCTAATTTCTGCGGGATCTGTGCATGACGAATCTACCTACCCGCGTTCAGCGTAGGAATCAAAGGACCAGTCGATGCGATCGAACGTATATCCACCACAGTGTGGACAGACCTGCCGCCGGAGTTCGAAGCGCATCCTGCAGGTGTGACACTCGTATGGAAGCGGCTCATCACGGGCAGGCCCTGCGAATACCGCCCTGACTTTGGCGAGCGTGCTCACTGTGAATCCCCCAAGATTACACATAATGGCGCGCGAATAGAAAACGTTTGTCCCACGCTCACACGTCGTCTACTGGCTGGGGACTCGATCACTATCGGCGAGGGATGGGTACTGAACGGTTCCTGTTGGGTGTAGAATCACCACGATGGAGCAACGTATTGGTGGTCAGTACGTCGCACTACTCTTCAGGCGACCACACTCGCACCCCTCCACGAACGACTCGCTACCGTCATCCGATGGATAGCCAAGAGCGACTCCAACCCAGGGGAGTTCTACTTCCACCACGCTTGGCGAGAGTATATCTGAAATTCCCGTCTTGTTCGGAACGAGGGTGATTCGCCCTCCAGAGTCAGAGTACCCGGACCTGTCACACGCTCCGGGTCTCTTTGGGTTCCCCAATGGGACCACAACAGGGGCGGCACAACGCCCGTTCCACTCAACCCATGACGACACAGGATTCCAGTCTCGGCATCTGTCCATCGTGCAACGCGGCGATCCCCGCAGGGTTGGTCCTCATCGAGTACGAGCGTGCGGACGGATCGGCTGCGTTTGCTGAATGCCCCGACTGCCGCGACGTCGTTCGTCCACAGTAGTTCGATATAGGGATTCGCAATCAAATGCGCTCTATACGTTGTTTTGGATACTCTCCGGCGGCTGTCAGAGATGTTTTGCGAGATGCAGAGCGTGTAGTCAACAAAGGGCCTATGACGAATCCACCTGACCAATTTCTGCTGGTGTATGGTCTCTGACGACAGATAGCGCCCTCAAATTCCAGAATATCCAATATCAGCAACTAATCGACCACTAACAAGAGCCAAAGGCGGTTTCTGATTGGCACAATGATAATTATAAGCAGTTGATTGAGTAGATGCGCCGACTCGTGCAACCAGTAATGAGAAACAGGGAGTTCAAATCGGCGATTTTCCAAGGAATCGCTTGATGATCCGTCGCTCAGCACGATGGAGGATTCCACTCGCGGCTCCCTTACTGACATCAAATGACTCCGCAAGCTCAGTGAGCGTACACTGACGCGGACTCTCGTAGTACCCACGCTCGACCGCTTCGACGATGAACTCTCGTTGGCGATCGGTGAGAAGGGCCGTCTTGTCGGTCGATTGCTGGATAACACCGAGATCGTACGCGACCTCTGCGGCTTCGAACGCGTCTCTGAGCTGTGACAAGCGTTCTCGGGAAGTCGTCAGATCAGCCACCGCCCACCCATCTCGGATCGGAAGCGGGAACTGAATGAGATTGCCTGACGAGAGGATTGCGTGATGTGGCGCAGGAACGTACGATATTTCGTACTGGATGACCGTTCGCTGGTCGTCGGCATGGAGAACTTCGTACTCAGGGAATTGATCCTCCTCGTCAAGTGCTTCAGTGAGCGATGAGAAGTTCGATGCTTCGATGTCGAGAATCACGAGCAAGCCGTCCGTTGTCGGGAAGTTAGAAACGATCCGGAATTCGGTCTCCGGGTGGGCTGTCGAGAGCGCGCCAAGCTCACCAGGAACCTCGAATCTGAACTGTGATCTGGCCATTTATCTCCTCTCCAGTGTCCTTGATACCGCAGCAATACTAAACATGTTCACGACTATCGTTAATCCGTATCTCCCCGTCTTAGGTAGTGTAGTGGACTCAAGGACGACCCAACGAACGAGATCTGAGTCGAGTCAGTTGTCGAACACCTACCAGACGGAGAATACAAAAATGGTCGAAGACCCGAAAGCACATTCTGCTGACGATCCGAAACGCGATGTCACCGTTGCCCACCCGGACAGTTCGGATGTCCCTCACCTGTTCATCGCAGGGGATACGTATACCATCCTTCTCACCGGCACAGACACCGCTGGAAAGATGTGTCTTATCGACATGCACGTTCCTCCAGGTGGTGGACCTGGCCCGCACCGTCACGACTTTGAGGAGACGTTCACTGTTCTCGAAGGCGAAATCGATATGACGATTCGAGGCGAAATGATCGGAGCGAAAGCAGGCCAGACGGTCCACGTTCCGGCGAACGCACCACACCTGTTCACGAACGCTACCGAGCAACCGGCACGAATGCTGTGTATCTGTGAGCCAGCCGGTCAAGACGAGTTCTTTCGCGCCGTTGGCGTTCCAGTCGACGAACGAACATCGACTGCCGACCTAAGCGATGAGGACGAGCGAGCGCAGTTAGAAAAAGCGGAAGCGCTCGCGTCACAGTACGACACGGAGCTACTGATGGACACGGAGTAATCGTGACACATACTCCCCTATCGCTTGTGGATCGAGCAGAAAGAACGCGGGGGCTGAGGCAAAAGACATGCTTCATCGGTTTGATATCGACTAGACATACTGGTTCGTGCCTCTGTAAATCACACTACTCTAATACTACTTCGGCGGTTGCCGATGAACGAGTAGCATGGATCGAGTCGAAGTCGTTGCAGTAGCTCGTTTTTGAGGAAGAGGGGAGCGTCGGTCTTCCGTGACGAGTGAACCGATACAACTCGGGACATGTGGCTTCGAAATCTCCAAACGGCCCGTTCGCCGGGTTTGTGGCACCTATAGCAGAAACGGGAGATCGGGGCAACACCGCAGCTGAACCCAACCGCCGAAGTAGTACTAAACATGTTCACGATAACTCCCAACAGCTGGTCGCTCGTATCGAAGATCGTAATGAGACAGGATCAGCACAACGGACGGCGCATGAACCGAGCCGAACGACGACTGATGAATAAGGGGCACGATGAGTTCGCGTAGTGTATTCGTCGTCGGTGCGACGGGCAAGCAAGGCGGAGCAGTAGCCGATCACTTGCTGTCTGGCGAACATGGCAAGTTCGACGTCTACGCGTTGACACGCAGTCCCGACGGAGAGGCCGCACAATCGCTCGCGGACCGTGGTGCGACGATCATCAGTGGTGACTTACAAGACAGAGACAGCTACTGGGCCACCGTCGACCGTGTCGACGCTGTATACTGTATGACGCACTTCGCTGGCGGATACGACAGCGAAGTCGAGCAGGGGACGACCATCGCCGAAGTTGCTGCCGACGTCGGCGTCGAGCAGTTCGTGTTCAGCTCCGTTGGCGGAGCCGAACGTGAGACGGGCGTGCCGCACTTCGAATCGAAGTGGGAGATTGAGCAGCGCATCCGCGACCTCGATCTGCCAGCAACAATTATCCGACCGGTATTCTTCATGCAGAACTTCGAGATGCAACGCGAGATGATCCACGATGGTACTGTTGCATTCCCGCTCGCGGAAGTAACTCCAGTCCAGATGCTCGATGTTGATGATATCGGTGCGTTCGCGGCCAGCGCGCTCGCAAACCCAGCCCAGCATCCGTCTTTAGCTAAGCGAAGAATCGCGTGACAGCGGCGGCTTATCGAGTCACCTTTTCGGCAGGAGTGAGGAGGCGGTGTCTGTGTACGACGATGCCTCCTCACCTCGAATTATGCAGCGGCTCACTACGCTCTTTCCATCGACGATGCTCGAAGAGCACGCCGAGGAACTCGGCGTGGTCGAGCGAGATGGGAAGCTCCAGATCCCAGTGCTGGTGTGGGCGTTCGTGTTCGGCTTCGCTGCAGGCGAGAGCCGAACACTCGCCGGGTTCAGACGTGCCTACAACTCTACAGCTGACGAAGTGCTCTCACCTGGCGGTTTCTACCAGCGACTCACGCCGCTGTTCGCGGAGTATCTCTGCGACCTCGTCGAGACTGCGCTCGACGAGGTCGCTGTCCCACACACGGTCAGTAAGGAATTCAGCCGGTTCAGAGACGTGATCATCGCTGATGGAACCGTCCTGCGGTTGCATCAGTTCCTTGCTGAGGAGTACGAAGGGCGCAAAGAGGAGCAGGCTGGAGCACGGCTCCACCTGCTCCACAATGCCACCGACCAGACGATCGAGAGATTCAGCGTTACCGACGAAAAAGCTCACGACAGCACCGCATTCGATACAGGCTCGTGGCTGAAAGGACGGCTGGTACTGTTCGATCGAGCGTACTTCAAGTTCCGCCGGTTTGCACTGATCGATGAGAACGACGGCTACTTCGTGAGTCAGCTGAAGAGCAGCTCGAATCCAGTGATAATGGCAGAGTTGAGGGAATGGCGCGGTCGCGCCATTCCTCTCGAAGGCGAGCACGTCTACGACATCGTGGAGGATCTTCAGCGGAAGTATATCGATGTCGAAGTAGAAGTCTCGTTCCAGCGGCGCGAGTACGCGGGCACGCAGTCGTGGGATACGAAGCGATTCCGCGTCGTCGGCGTCCGCGTTGAGGACGCCGACGACTACCAGTTGTACATCACGAACTTGTCACGGGAGTCGTTTCTACCGGCGGATATAGCGACACTGTATCGGTGCAGGTGGGAAGTAGAGGTACTGTTTCGGGAGCTGAAGACGCAGTACGAACTGGACGAGTTCGATACAAGCAAGAAGCACGTGGTGGAGGTTCTGCTGTACGCAGCGTTGCTGTCGTTGGTGGTGAGTCGAGCGTTGCTAAAGGTAGTGACAGAGGAAGCTGATGACGAGTGCGTCTTTCCGACGGAACGCTGGGCGGCGACCTTCCGGTCGCACGCCCAGCTCATCCTTCACGAACTCGGGGACTACCTCGGCTACTCTCCACCACCGCTGTTGGAACGGCTGATCGAAGATGCTCAGAAGATCCACCAACAGCGACCGATTCTCCAAGAACGGCTCGCTACCATCACTCAGCCAACGATAGAGGCCTAGCTAAAGACGAATGCCCAGCCCAGTATATCGGCGAAGCGACCGAATTAGCGGGCGACAAACGAACACTCGAAGCGGCGGCTGAGGCTATCTCTACAGCGCTCGGTAGTGAGGTCGAGGCGCAACACGTTCCGCTCGATCAGGCGCGAGAACAGCTGGGTGAAGATCAAGCGCTGATGTTCGAATGGATCAACGAAGACGGATACGAAGCCGACATTGCAGGACTTCAGCGTGACTCTAATCTCGAGCTCACTGATTTCGAAACCTACCTTTCTAAAGGAACACCTTTGTCGAACTGATGTGCGCCCTGTAGTCAGCACTGCTGTATCCTTGCCAGCTCTCGCCGGACCAATTCAGAGGATGAAGATACATTCCGCAGAGGACTATCTGCAGATGGAGTGGATATCATTAGCTGGGTGAGCGTCCGCTCCCGTCCTCCCGATGGCGTTTCGCTGGGTGGTGTCGATCTCTACAGTTACCCGGTCTGCCTCGACTTCTTGGCCTTGAGAAGGTTCTCTCGGAGATATTCCAACTCGTCGAATCCATATGTTCTGAGAAGTTCTTCAACTTCCTGTTTGCTGCTTCCAAGACGCTCTAATGGCTGGTCGTGGATGACGATGTACGTCACCCGTGTTGTCGGCGACGAAAGGGTCCTCGAACCGCCACGGAGCAGGTTGATTTCCTCTCCGACGATGTCCGACATGATCACCGTCGGCGATGGAACATTATCGTCCGCGATGACCCCATCGAGCGTTCGAACGGGCGTGTTCATCTCTCCTCCGGTATGTCGAGCTTCGCCCATCCCGCGGGGTGTGTCGCTACGTGAGTCGAATGCTATCGTCCCATCCGAATTCGATATGGCGCAATCCATCACCGTGGCATCGATCCCATTCAACGGCTGTGTTGAATCGCCATAGGGCGGTGGATTTCACTGCTTGACGGAACGTTTGATGTTGTAGACGACACACATCAGGGTGATCTCTCGGAACTCA